>NZ_SIJC01000002.1:300000-549392 GCF_010078385.1 Chengkuizengella sediminis | reverse complement strand
AATCGAAATAACTTTATGATATTTTATGCGGTAAGAAATCTATTCGATTGGACTTAAATAACAATGTAGCAAAATTGTGTTCTCTCCTATTCCTTATACTTATATCTTGCTATAAATAAAAGAATCTATTATACAGGATACGTAATACTTTTCTTTCAAGGTCAGTAAGCATCAGGACACCCCCACAATATCGTCAAACTTGATCCATTCATATTCATCCTCATGCTCTAATCTAATTTGACTTAATTGAGTGTCAATTTTAATTACTGTCCCAGTTTTAAACGCATTCTGACCAAAAGCTCTGAACAACTCGACTGTGATTTCAGATTCACTCAAAATAGAATCTGATAATTGTTGAGATATAACATTAACTTCTTCCTCTGCTAGTACTGGTTTCGTCTTTCTATCTCTCTCATATTGATAATCATTTATGCGTTCTTTATGTTCAGGTAGTATCATTCTGCTTGCTTCCCCATCATATTTGAACCAGGTGTTAGTTTGTTTTCTTTCATTTGTTTCACCTCTATTTAGAACATTTATTCTTATTATATAAAAGGTGCAGGGTGATGTGCAAGAGCACATTTTTAGAAAATAGGTACACGTCCAATCAAAACAATATCAAATTGAATACACTACATAAAAATGTAAAAAGGACGTGATTTCATGGGCGTTTTCGATAAATCAATCTGTGATTGTTGTGTTTGTCCGATGCAATGTGTTTTTGAGCAGTTTATCGAGGAAAATGTTAATATACTAACTAATTTAAATGATACTTTTTTAATTGAAATTAGAGAAGTTAAAAACTTTATTGTTTCTGGTATAGACTTAATGACTGGTAATATAATTCATATTCCGATTTGCAATATAGTTGCTTTTGCAGCAATTTTAACAATTCTTCCAGATTTAAAACCTATTCAACCAAACACAAAAGGAGAATGTGTTTGTTGCGAGGATCCTATAACTAATTTAGCTAATTCATTAATAGGTAAACTTGTAAGGATTACGGATACGGATGTCACTATTCTTAAGGTAGGAGAAGGGATTGTGATTGGACAGGAAGACTCATCAATATTCATTTTTTCCAGTTGTGCTATTGATGCAATAGAGGAACTTCCTGCAACCTCACTTACATCCTCAGAAGAGGAAACAGCTCAAAAACCAAGTCTCTGGAAAAGTTTAAAGAAGGAGAAAAAAATCACCCCACCACCAGCTACCTAAACCAATACATTTAGAGTGATGTATTCTTCACACCCCTGATAACTGCACAATTTAATATATCCAAAACAAACACCCAATCAAAACAATCATAAAAACATATGATGGATTAAGAGTATAAAGAGTACTAGAACAATTTCAAAAAAAACAGAAGACTTGGCTAACTCACTTTCAATATGATGTAAACCTCACTATTTATATAGTGGGTTTTAATCTATGAAAAATGTGTACTTGCACTAGGATGCAAGTCCAATCAAAGTAGATTCTCTAAACATAGTATATAGTACATCATTTTGAAAGGAGGGATGATTCCATGTCATCTAAAAAAGGATTTAGTAGAATAGCTGCCATTGCCCTAGTACTCTTTATTCTTCTTGTTATCATTATAGTCGCTGCAAGAGGACGTTCGAGATATGGCTCAGGAGGTTCAGTTGGAACAATTGATTTCACAAATCCAGAAGATCTATTAGCATTGAACGAACGGTTAAATTTATTTAATGAGTTGTTGCAAAGACAAGCAAGGCTTGAACAAACACAACAGGCTTTACTCCAGCAATTGATGCAAGCGTTTTAGGTTTTAACATAGAATATATTGGCAGCACTCAAACCTTACTATTTATGTAGTGGGGTTTTAAACTATGAAAAATGTGTACTTGCCTTAGGACACCCGTCCATACAAAATAGATTTTCTTTCATAGTATATATTACATCATATATAGAAAGGAGGAATTAACATGAGTGGACACAATGGTTCTGCTACTGGTGCAGCTATTGTTCTGGTACTCTTCATTCTACTTGTAATAATATTATTAGCTTCAATTAGAACCCGTTTTAGTTGCCCTAACGTATGCTCTCCTTGTATGATTGGTGGCGAACTTGGGTAAAACTACTATACACTCATAGTATCTTACTATGATGTAAACCTCACTATTTATGTAGTGGGGTTTTAAACTATCAAAAATATGTACTTGCACTAAGACACCCGTCCAGTCAAAGTAGATTTCTGAACATAGTATATAGTACATCATATATAGAAAGGAGGGATGATTCTATGGCATCTAAAAAAGAATCCAAAAAAGGATTTAGTAGAATAGCTGCCATTGCCCTAGTACTCTTTATTCTTCTTGTTATCATTATAGTCGCTGCAAGAGGACGTTCGAGATATGGCTCAGGGGGTTCATTTGGAACAATTGATGTAACAAATCAAGAAGAGCTAATAGCATTGACCGAACGGTTAAATATATTTAATGAGAGGGTGCAACAACTAGCAAGGATTGAACAAACACGACAGGCTTTACTCCAGCAAGCGATGCAAGCGTTTTAGGTTTGAACATAGAATATATTGGCAGCACTCATATAATCTCTCTACGGAAACCTCACTATTCATGTAGTGGGGTTTTAATCTATGAAAAATGTGTACTTGCACTAGGATACTAGTCCAAACAAAGTAGATTCTCTGAACATAGTATATAGTACATCATTTTGAAAGGAGGGATGATTCCATGTCATCTAAAAAAGGATTTAGTAGAATTGCTGCCATTGCCCTAGTACTCTTTATTCTTCTTGTTATCATTATAGTCGCTGCAAGAGGACGTTCGAGATATGGCTCAGGAGGTTCATCTGGAACAATTGATGTAACAAATCAAGAAGAGATAGTAGAATTGACCAGAATGTTAGATTTACGTAGTGAGATGTTTGAAGATCTAGCAAGGCTTGAACAAATGATTGAACAAATGCAACAGGCTGCATTCCAGAATTTGCCAACCTTTTAGTTATTATTTTAGTTGCTGCAAGTGGTGGCTCGAGATTAGGTAGAACTGCTCCGGAATTAAATATAATTCAATATTTTTTAACTCAAGGACCCTTTGCGTTCCTTTTTTTTGAAATAGTATAATAGCACAATTTCAAACAAGCAAGTCAGTTGTCTATACCAAATGAAGGGTATGAACATAGAATATATTACCTCCTAGTAATAGGAGGGTGTGCGCTCATATAATCTCTCTACGGAAACCTCACTATTCATGTAGTGGGGTTTTAATCTATGAAAAATGTGTACTTGTATCAGAGCATTAACCCAAGCAGTTTAGATTTTCCTTTCATATTATATATTACATTATATATAGAAAGGAGGGATTAACATGAGTGGACACAGTAGTTCTGGAGCTGCATTAGTTCTAGTACTCTTTATTCTTTTGGTTATCATTTTAGTTGCTGCAAGTGGACGTTCGAGATATACTACAGCACCTACGGCGACGGAATTTTTCTTTCCTACTGGGTTATGATAACTCTGAAATATACCCAAACTAAATATTTGAGTCCTAAACAGTATTAATCCAAGTATTTTATCAACCTATGAATAGGATATGAATAGATAAATTATATAGTAAATTCAAATCCCTGCCTATTTAAAGCAGGGTTCTTTATTGTTAAGGAGGGCGGATAGACTGGAATTAAATCATTCACCCATGAACTTATATGTTTAAAATGGTAAAATAGCACATTTTCAAACAATCACTTGTCTATACCAAATGAAGGGTTTTAACATAGAATATAGGTTTAGGAGGGTGTGCGCTCATATATATCTCTCTACGGTGTAAACCTCACTATTTATATAGTGGGGTTTTAATCTATGAAAAATGTGTACTTGCACTAGGATACCCGTCCATACAAAATAGATTCACTGAACATAGTATATACTACATCACTTTGAAAGGAGGAATTTTTATGAGTACTTACAAAGGTACAGGCGTAGCAATAATTTTAATCCTTTTCATTCTATTGGTTATTATTTTATTAGTTACGGATTCGATCAAATAGTACCTAGAGGGGAATGTGCAGTAGCAGCATTACAGTTCCTGTAGCAAAACTATGTAGATAACCACACTATTCATTTATGATAGTGGGGTTTTAAACTATCAAAAATGTGTACTTGCCCCTAGGATACTCGTCCAATCAAAGTAGATTCTCTGAACATAGTATATCTTACATCATATTGAAAGGAGGGATTAACATGAGTTCACATAGTTCTGGAGCTGCTATAGTTCTAGTTCTCTTTATTCTCTTAGTTATTATTCTTGTTGCTGCAAGTGGAGGTTCGAGATATTGTTCATGTGGAAGCAGCAGTTGGGATTCTGTAGAAGATAGAGAAAGAGAAAGGTTTAGAGTTGTCGGAAGATTTGTAGGGTTTGAATAATTTTAACCTTCTTAATTAAGTCATTTCAGTATAAAAACTATTTCAATATCTATAAGTTGGTGTATGGCAACGATTCAAGAGCTAAAAAGTAATTTTGAAAAAGAGAGTGGCGTAATGGAACGTCCTGAGTATGAAAAGTTAATGAAGCAATTTTCACTTTAAAGATTATTGTGTGTTTTTTAGATTTAACTCGATTTGGAAGAAAAAAACTCCTTATCATTTTTGGAAAAATGTAAGGAGTTAATTATGTTTTGTTCAGAACAGACCATGAATTATTTTTCTTGTTGAATACTTAATGTTAATGAAGTTGAAATATAAGTTTCTGCTTTAGGTTCAGTAATTACCGGAGCGTAGAACATACCTTCACCTGGGTAATGAAGTTGATAATGAATGACAGCTTCATTATTAACAAAGTCCACAGATGTAATTTCTATAGAATATCCTGTATTTGGTTTTTCTCCCCAAGATAAAGTAACTTTATCTACTTCTTCATTAACTGTCTCTACTTTAAAGGTAACTTTTTCATCAGGGGTAGTTGAATTTTCTTCTACGTTTACTCCATTAACAGAAGCATTTGAATTAAAAGATGGCAAAGATAATATCATTGCTAAAGTTATGGCAGCAAGGCCAATTTTTTTGAATTTCATAACTTTTCTCCTCTTTTCTTATCGTTTATTTTCAAGCACAATAAGAAGCTTAACAAATAAATGTAAAGAAAACATAAAATAAATGTAAAAATTTATAAAATAATGAAATGTCTTCTTTTATCTTTATATGAAATAAGAATACCATAACTTACAACTACTGAGATATGATATTAACTTCTTCCTCTGCAAGTTCTGGTTTCGTCTTTCTGTTTCTTTCCTTTTCATAATGGGTTCATCGATTCTTTATGGAATCAAAAGAAATTCCAATTATTCTAAAATAAATTCACTCTTTAGGGAAAATATTACATTTATGTTGCATCCATTAGGGGAAATGTTTATTATGTTCGGGCTTTCTCTTAAAACGTCACTTAATAACCCACAAAAACTCTTTTACGCTTTTCAAAAGCCTCAATAATCCTGCGTTGATAACATGGATATACAATTTAAAATCAATCGTTACTTTAAGTTCATTTTTCATTTTAATTCCCTCCTTAGTCTATTTGTTAGAAGTGTATGAGCAACAGTTTGTACACTATTCCACATTTATTCAATAGAAATGTATAAAAGTTGATCTTACTGTCAATCCTGCATCTATGGAGGGATGATTGTATGTTTGGACTAGGTAAACCAAGAACAAAATTTGGAAAGTTTATTGATAAGAAAGAGATCTCACAAACATGGGTAAGTGAAAATTGTGGAATAGATAAAAATACAACAAGTAGATTAACTGGAAATGATGATTATAAACCAAACAGAAGCACAAAACACAGGGTAGTATCAGGATTGAGGAAAAAAGGTGAGGAAGTTGATGAATCAGATTTTTGGTAATTACTTGTAAAATTGTTCAAATTTGATATAATAGCATTACTCCTTTATAGTATAGTTCTAAATCTCATTTTAAAAGAACTAAGAACTAATTTTGTTTATGGGCTTCATTTAGGGAATGAAGACCTGAACCCAACCATTGACTTAGGTCGGTGGTTTTTTCTCATTTAAAAGGTGAATCATAATCCCTAGTTGATATAATCTTTATGTTTTGAGTATTACCGTCTTTACATTCTATATATCCACCTCTAACAAGTCCGTTTAATACTGAACGGACTGTTTTCTCGTCTTTTCCTGTTTTGATTTCGAGTTCTCGAATGGTTGGCATCCTTTTTTTTATTGAATGAGGGAAGTTATACAGGATACGTAATACTTTTCTTTCTAAGTCAGTAAGCATTATATCACCTCTATAGGAATATTTGTTCCCATTATAAAAGAAGTAATGATAAAAATGCAATAAAAAACCCACAAACATAGGTTTGTAGGCTCGTTTCAAAAAATTAAGCTGGAGCTTTTCCTGTTACTTCAATCCCTGGAGCAATAAGAGTGTCTATGTTTCCCATTGCTTTACCTGGGTCTTTTCCAGATACTTCAATATGCGGAGCAATAAGTAATTCTAAAAATTCTACTGCGGCAGGTATCACTGCTTTGTTTATAAAAATAGCACAGTATTTTTTTGGATTATTTGATTGATAACCTATTGAAGGATCGTCCTATTTCATTGGTTTATTATCTGAATATTTAAGTTAAATAATCGATTTCAATGATTTCCCATTTACAAAACAAATAAAAAAGGGAGACGGGGACAAATTCTCTGTCCGGTCTCCACTAGTGTGTGAAAATAACTTAGATTATTCTTTTGTTACCAAGAACGCACTATATTCTGTAACACCATTTGATTCTACATAAACCGCTAATACCCAATCTCCGTTAGGAAGTGGGATGCCACCTTGTACTGTACCGTCCCATGAAAATTCATGAAGTGGAGCTGGTACATTTTCAAAAGCTCCTAACGTATCGATGAATCCACCAATAGTACCAGTACTTGCATCGAATGCATACAAGTCATACTGCAGCACCTCAGCGCCACCCGGCAAGTAAGAGCCCATGCTGTACATATCATCTAATGCATTTTCCATGAACGCACCTGTTACACGAGGGTAGTCTGGCTCCCCAACAAACAATATCGTTGGAAGGTCAAAAACTTGTTCTCCATCACTGACTTCAATGGTTCCTTCATAGTACCCTGGTGCTAATTTTGAGGTATCTACCTGTACATGAAAATTCACTTCTTGTGTTGAACCTGGTTGTACATTCAGGTTATTACTAAGCATAACTTTAATACCCTCTGGATTTCCATCCATTGTTACATTAAAGCTGTAGCTTTTTGTTTTATCTGATAGGTTTTGAATTTCAAAAAATTGCTTTTCTACTTGTTTCCCGGTATCTTTTACAAATTTCCCAAACGAATGACTTCCAGGAGAAACCAATGTCATGGCATCTAATGCATCGACCACGCGAATACTACCGGCGCCTTGGGTATTGTGAGCAAAATCTTCTCCACTTGCTGGATCCACAAGGTTTTCAGCCGTATTCATTAACGCCGCTTTAACATCTTCTGTATCCCAATGAGGGTTTTTCTGTAATAATAACGCTGCAGCACCCGCTACATGTGGTGAAGCCATACTTGTTCCTTGTGAGGAAGCGTAACTATTTCCAGGGTACGTACTTACAATATCAACACCAGGAGCCGAAACATCCGGCTTGATCATCCATGAAAGCGCTACCGGGCCACGAGAAGAGAAATCCGCAATCACTTCAGGTGATGTCGATACATATTCAAAATCTAAAGTAACCGTGTTGTTTCCAGCCTCTAATTCTGCAAGCATTATTAGACCTTCTGCATTAGTGATTTTCACTGTTGGTACATCCATGCCTGGAATAACAAAAGGAATTTCACCTGGCGAATGGTTGAAAATAATGGCTCCAACCGCACCTGCAGCTTTAGCGTTAGCGGCTTTGTCTACAAAGGCATAAGCCCCGCGGCTAATTAAAGCGATTTTTCCTTCTGCATCAACTTCCGCAAACTCTTCTGCGCTTCCTAAACCAGCAAACACAAACTCATATTCATTACCGTCTAATACCTCTATATCTTCAACTTTTTCATAGCCCAATACCTTATCACTTTCATACTCTACGCCACCAGTTGTTGTAACATCAACATCATAATTATCAAACGGCAATTGCGTCGCTCCAACGGAGATGGCTTCACGAGAAGTTCCTGGAGATCCAACAGTCCAGTTGTCTGGTCCTGAGTTTCCATTAGATGTAACGGCTACGACTCCTTCCGCCATTGCCCAATCTAAAGCAATCGATGTAGCCCAGTCCGGGTTATTCAACGGGTTACCTAGAGATAAGTTCATCACGTCTGCTCCATCTTGAACCGCTCTCTCAATCCCAGCAACCACATCCTCTGTTGTTCCCCCATCTGGTCCTAATACACGATAGCCTAGAAGTGATGCATCCGGAGCCACTCCTTTAATCACTCCGTTAGCAGCTACCGTACCGGATACATGTGTCCCGTGAGATTGAGTAGGACCTTCTTGAGGGTCATTGTCATCATCTACAAAGTCCCATCCTTTGTAGTCTCCAAACGCATGTACTAAATCAGGATGAGTGTAATCAACCCCTGTATCGATGACAGCGACCGTTACTCCTTCACCGGTAAATCCAGCTTCCCAAGCATCATTAGCTCCTATGAAAGGTGCACTTTTGACCATTTCTGGACTAAACAATTCAGCAGAAAGCTCTTCCACTGAAATCACTCCCGCTGTATAGTTCACATTTGGATAAACTGCTTTAACACCAGGAATGGTTGCAAGTTTCATAATATCGGTTCCAGCTAATTCTACTGAAAAACCAGAGAAGACATAGTCATATTCGCGGTTTACTTCCGCCTGCTCCACTGCTTGTTCAAGTGCATTTATCACTTTTTGTCTTTCAGCCTTTAAATTGTCTTTCGATTGATTTTTTCCTTTTTGCTTTGCCTCTACAATCGACTCAGCTTCCAGTTCTACAATGACTGTCGTCGGCCCGCTTGAAGATAGTTCGATATCTCCAAACAATTCAGCTACAGGCAATTCCTTAACCGTGATTTGTGAGGTATTGTCTGTTTGAGCAGTTGCTCCCATACCAAAAGTAGATAACAATAACACCATTGCAATAAAACTCATAAATACTTTCGATACTCGTTTTTTCATTCCTCAAATCATCTCCCTAATTATTTAGAATAGTTAGAATATGCTCTCCCATAGCCTCGTATCAAAAACATGTATAAGGGCGTTTTCCAAAACATTTCTAACAATCTATTATTTCTACAAACGCTCTCATTTTCCCTCTAGTAAAATAGTACTAAGTGGTTATGATTTAGGAAGAAAAAAGTAAACTTGTTTCACCTTTTTTATTTGTCATACAAATGTATTATTTATGTAACACATTTGTATGACATTATTTTTGTAATATGATAATTGAAATGAGGTAATCTAAGATAATCTAATTCTTTTCAAAAAGAACTAATAAACGGTGAGATAAATAGCTAAAAAACATTTGAGTCAATTATCCATTTTCACACAAATGTATAATATCACTAAATTTATTAACTATGTTGAACTATTTTCATTATTACTCACCCCTTATAGAACGTTTGTTCTTATTATATAAGAGGTACAGGAGAATACGCAAGAGCACAATTTTATAAATCCAAAACAAACGCCCAATCAAAACACTATTTAAATCATATGATGGATTAAGAGTATAAAGAGCACTAGAACAATTTCAAAAAAAACAGAAGACTTGGCTAACTCACTTTCAATATGATGTAAACCTCACTATTTATGTAGTGGGGTTTTAATCTATGAAAAATGTGTACTTGTATCAGAGCATTAACCCAAGCAGTTAATATTTTTCAACATAGTATATAGTACATCAAATAATTGAAAGGAGGGATTTTTATGAGTAGTCACAGTGGTTCTGGAGCTGCATTAGTTCTAGTTTTATTTATACTACTTGTAATAATATTATTAGCTTCTTGGAGTATGGCTCCAACCTGTGTTAGAGCAGGATATTCGCTTTAAAAAAAATTAAAAGGACTTAATAAATAAAAACAAATCTACGGAAACCTCACTATTTATATAGTGGGGTTTTAAACTATGAAAAATGTGTACTTGCACTAGGATACCCGTCCAATCAAAGTAGATTCTCTGAACATAGTATATATTACATCATATAGAAAGGAGGGATTAACATGAGTGGACACTCTGGTAGTGGAGCTGCATTAGTTCTAGTGTTATTCATTCTCTTAGTTATCATATTAATAGGTTCAGGATATGGTATTTCAGGAGGCTCTTTGGTCTTTGCATAGTTTCATCTCAATTTAAACTTCCCCACCAGCTACCTAAACCAGTGGGGATTATTTCTCTATATCAACTTATTCTTCTCAGATTTATAAACTGTCACACCCAATAATAAAAAAGTAACCAGATCAACAGACATTTGAAATGTTTCCTGCTCAACTCCATAACCGTAAAACACCCACAATATTATCAAACGTAATCCATTCGCAACCATCCTCGTTTTGTAGTTTAATTTGCCTTAATTGGGTATCAAATTTAGTTCCATTTTTAAATGAAACTATACTAATATACAAATCTACTAAAAATGCGTACATGCACTAGGATACTCGTCTATACAAATTCATTTACTAAACATATTATGTACTATTCCAAATATAAGGAGGTGAAAGAAATGAGTTTAAAATATAAAAATAAAGTGGTGATCATAATACTCTTTATTTTGTTAGTCATTGTATTAATTAGTTCTTTAAGAAGACGAAAAAGACGTAGATGGGGTGGTAGTAATGGAGCTCCAACGTTCCCTATCTTTGAAAATGGAGGAGTGGATCGAGGTGGTATACAAGAAGAACTTATTAGTAACAGACAGGCAGCACAACTTCTCGAAACTCAGCCTCAAGAAGTTAATTTTCTACCACCAGGTGAAGTGGAAGACGTTGATATAGAAGCTCAACGGCAAATTTTTGATATTATAAGTGGATTAACCCAACCCTTATAGGGCTTTCTACCACCTCTTACTTATTGGCTACGAGATGGTAGAAAATAAAACAAGAAAATACTATTCAAAAATTTTGAGTGGTATTTTCTCTTCATTTAAAAGAAGAATCATAATCACGAGTACATATAATCTTTATAGAACTATTTTTTGTATGTTCTGTAGATTTAATATAAGAAGTTATATATGAATCAAGACTAATTACTAAAAATTTAGATACCCAATCCACCGGCATTTTCTTAACTTAATATTATTTTAATGAAATATTCATATTTTTTAAATGTTTATTCAATATAATTAATTTTATAAATCATTAATGTTTATTAGTAGTCAATATATAGAGAAAATTGATTAATTAATTCAGAAATATTATCAGACATTGTTTTTATTTCATCTGAAGATCTCTCACTTATATCTCCAATAGCGATTACATTCCATAAGTCATTAAATAAATAACTAATATCTTTAAACTGCTCAGTTTCATTATAATTATTAAGAAATGTAAATAGTTGATAAGCTTTATAAGTTTCTTCAACTCTTAATAAACGATATATATACTCATTATTAGAATTATCAGTTTTTACTTCATCACTTTTTAAAAACTCATTTAATTCTTTTGATGCATCAATAAATTTTGAATAATATCGATTTTGCATCTTTTCTATATCTTTATTAAGGTTATAATTATTCAAAAAGGTACCAAAATTAACCATTAATAGAATAATATTAATAACTATAAGTAACTTAGATATTTTCTTCATATATTATACACTCCTTTAATCTTATAAAAATATAGATAAACTAGTACAGAAGTTAGACATATATGTTTAACTTCTGTACTCGAAATTATAATTATTGACGATTGAGGTATGAAATAGTATGATCTAAAGCTAAAGTATCAGTTTCAACTGTAAATAAAAGAGGTATATCTCCTTCACCTAATATCCTTACATCATAATCTATTTTTCCAAGTGCTCGAACATGACCTGTAGTGCTATTTTCTCCTCCAGTTAGAATATAATTATAACTGAATAGTGCAGCTAACCCACCTGGACCATCTGCATATTTTATTACCTGACCCGTATTTGAATTTACAATTCCGTTATAATAATCTTCTGCTTCATTATATTTAACTGAGGTTGGTAATTCTGTATCAACTGATGGATAACTAAAGATAACCTTTCCATATGTCTTATAACTATCAATCTTATGATCGATATTAGCCTTACCACCATTAACACTTACATAACCTAGTTCAACTAGTCTATAAACATAATTGGAAGTAAAGTTCCATCATAAAAAGGTTGAGTAGCTTTTATTGTATCCCACACTGTACCAGTTTGTTTAATTCCATATTTTATTGAGCTTGCAAACCATCCACCAAATGGAATTAAAGAAGCATATGATAATGTAGCATTTATTTTATCTCCTTCTATTGTATAAAGAAATCCATTGAATAAATCTGCAGGTTCACCTAAAAATGGTACAAGACCAAAAGCATCTAGCATATCATGAGTATCTACAGGAGTGGCATAAACAAAATTAACTGAATTAAACATATTGATAAGATTAGGGTTATAAGTATTATTACTAGTGCTATCACCCAAAAACTCATGCCCATATTTTTGAATTATTGCATTTCCTAGATGTCCACTTGGATCGTTATAAATCATAGGATTGTTATAAACATACGTATACAAATTCATACTAAGTGGATTACTAATTGTCCCTTCATACGTATCCTCAGTAATAAATCTTCCTATCGATGGATCATAGTATCTTGCACGTAAATAAATCAATCCAGATTCTTCATCATAGATTTCACCCGTATACTGGAATGGGTTATCAAAGGTTTTCGTTTCATGGCTTGTTTCAGATAAAACATTACCCCAAATGTCGTAATCGTATTCTTTTAAAACATCTTTACTACCATCATCTGCGATGACTTTAACTACATCACCATGACCGTTATAGAAGTAATATCCACCTAAACTAGATGTCATATCTTCTCTATATAATAACTGATTTCCCCAAATATTTCTTGCTGTTGGGTTTCCTTCTTGGTCTAATTCTTCAATGACATTTCCTTGGAAGTAAATGTATCTTGTAAAGTCACCATTTTGACTTTCTTTGGTTGCACGTAGTCCACCTACATAGTATTGATACGTAGTTTCCTCATCATTTTCTTTAAAGGTACTTAATTGATTTAATGCATTATACGTAAATTCTCTTGGACCCAATGGAAGTTTCATCGTTCCTTCCATCGTTTTACGATTCCCTTTTTCATCATACGTATAGGTTTGGATGCCTTCAACTACATCTTCTTGAATGATTCGATTTAGATCATCATACTGATACGTACTGATTTCACCGTTTTGATTAATAGATTCAATATTCCCAAGTCCATCATAACCAAAAGATTCAGCCCAAGTAATACTTCCTGTATCTTCTTGTTCATGAAAGATCATTTCCCCAAATGGATTGATGTCCGTTTGGAATCCCATGGTTAATGGAACATAATTGAGTGAGGAGGAAGTACCATTTGTTGAAATGGTGTAATCGTAATCCCCAACCACTTGACCATCATAGGAAATGGTTTGAATGCGATTTAAATTGTCATGAGTATAATCCACTTGTTTTAAATTAGGATAAACCAAAGCATCTAATCTATCAAATCATCATAGTTAAATGTATATGTGTTCCCAGCTATTTCTTGTGTGTTTAATCGTTTCCACTCATCATACGTATAGGAAAGGGTCTGCCCTTCACTATTGGTAAGCTCTGTTGGTAATCTTGTTTCTGGATCATACGTATAATCTTCCCATAATACTTCTTGGCCAGTATTGTCTGTCACCGTCATATGCTCAACTACGCCCTTGATCATTAAATAGATATTTAATGTCTCTTACTTGTAGTTGATATTCTGCACCATGATTCAGTATGCCCAAGTATACATCTTCATAAGGATAATCCACATGTGGAACTAAAATAGGCTCCCCAAACTCTAACTCATAGTTTTTTCTAACGCCATTCGTATGAACTTCCATCCTCTAGAGTAAACACAAACTTTGTAAATGGTTTGTCAGTATTAAAACCATAGTAACTCGTATAAACATCTGTACCCTCGTAGTTAAATTCATTGACGACTTCACCGTCAATATCATCTGATTCAAAGTAGGGTAAGTTTAAGCTCCATCCATTTGAGATAAATCCGCTTTTTTCATCTGCTGGATCTATAAGATTCGATCGGTTGGAATCACTATTATTTTTAAACTGTAATCTATAATGTAAATACAGTTGCTTTAAGACTTCGGGATGCGACAAAGATATTAGTTACAGCGAAGTTTGTAGAAACTCTTGTAACTTTTAGATCATACGTATTGATTCCAGCACTTGGACAATTATCTAAAATAGGAAAGTTTGGAAAGTTTGTATGTCTTTGCAAGTTTGGTGACGCATAATCCATTTCATCATTGATCGTTGCAATGACATCCCCATTGCGCAAAATCTCATATGTTACTTCAAATGTTGTAGGATTTTCCTCAGTTTCTATAGCAATTTGAGCCATTGAATCTAGTGATACTTGTGTTTTCTGTGGTTGTGTGACACACACATCGACGGTAGCTACAATTTCAAAATCACCATCAGCAGCAAGAGTAATTGCATCAGTTCCTCCATATGGATTAAATACTGAAACCGTATCAGCTACAACAAAAGGTCCTTTTTTTAAACCCATAAAAAAACACCTCCCAACTCATTAAATTAAAATACCATTTCACACTATCTTATGAACCAACAAATGAAGTTGCTTGGACTCTTATCTATGGACACCAACACAAAAAAAAGAGCGCTTATGTGTGCGCCCTTCCTGTTACAGTTTAACAATAAAATTTTATAATTAATCTAACCTTTATACTGTATGTTATTTAATATCCTTTTGATTGTGCGAATGCGGATATCTGAAATAAATAGGCATGTTAATTAGTCAAGTCGCTTTCTTTTTATCATCCTACTTCCCTCCCCTAGCACAATGGATGATATTTCCCCAACAAAAAAAGCGCCTTATCAACGCTCTTCTGTTAACCATTTAATCATAAAATTTTATTTTCAAACTGGTATTTAGCATTCAAATACCGTTGCTTTCAGACTTCTGGATGCAACAAAAACAGGAAGATTTATACTTGTTCCTACTACACGTGTAGCTCTGAGATCATACTTATTGATCCCATTACTTGGATTATTATCTACTATCGGAAAGTTTGGGAAGTTTGTATGTCTTTGGAAGTTAGGTGACGCATAATCCATTTCATCATTGATCGTTGCGATAACATTGTCATTACGCAAGAGTTCATACGTTACTTCAAAAGTTGCAGATCCATCACTAGTCCCAACTAAAGCAATTTGAGCCATTGAATCCAGTGATATCTGTGTTTTCAGTGGCTGTGTCACACACACCTCAACACTAGCTACAATTGCAGAATCACCATCTTCAAGAAGATCAATTACGCCTGTTCCCCCATATGCATTATTTGTTGAAACTGTATCAGATACGACAAAGGGTCCTTTAGCCACCGCTTTAAGACTTCGGGATGCAACAAAAATATCTTCTACGTTAACTTCATTTACAGTAACTCTTGTACATCTAAGATCATACTTATTAATTCCAGCACTTGGATTACAATCCAGTATTGGAAAGTTTGGAAAGTTAGTATGTCTTCCATCAGGACCTGGAGATTGATAATCCATTTCATCATTGATTGTTGCAATGATTTCACCATTTCGTTGGATCTCATATGTCACTTCAAAAGTTATGGGGCCACCGTCATCAGAAGTATCCGCTACTACAGCAATTTGAGCCATTGAATCCAGTGAAACTTGTGTTTTCTGTGGTTGGGTAACACATACATCGACGGTAGCTACTACTTGAGGAGTTCCATCAATAGGAAGACTAATTACATCTGGATCAGATCCATTATACGGATCAACTACTGAAACCGTATCAGCTACGACAAAAGTTCCTTTTTTTAGTCCCATAAAATAACCTCCCAACTTATTAAATTGTTCTCTTTGATATCTTATGAACAATCTAATGAAGTTGCTTGGACTCTTATCTATGGGCTGAAATGGAAAAAAGAGCGCTTATCTGCGCCCTTTCTGCTACAGTTTAACAATAAAATTTTATAATTAATCTAACCTTATACTGTATGTTATTTAATATCCTTTTGATTGTGCGAATGCTGATACGTGAAATAAATAGGCTTTATTAATTAGTCGTTCTCTTTTTTATCATCCTGCTTCCCTTCCCTAGCACACTGGATGATATTTTCCCAACAAAAAAAGAGCACTTAATCAGCACCCTTACTGTTAACCGTTTAATCATAAAATTTTATTTTCAAACTGGAATCTATACTGGAAATACTGTTGCTTTTAGGCTTCGAGATGCGATAATAATAGTTGCATCTGCTGTACTTGTACATACGAGATCATACGTGTTTATTCCAATATTCGGATTATTGTCTAGTACTGGGAAGTTTGGAAAGTTTATATGTCTCCTCACTGAAACAAAATCCATTTCATCATTGATAGTTGCAATGGTAGTGCCATTTTGTTGTATTTCATATGTTAATCCAAACATGTCAGGTGAACCACCACCAATCCCAGGTACAGCAATTTGAACCATTGAATCCAGAGTTACCTGCGTTTTCTGTGGTTGTTTAACATACACATCGACGGAGAGTACAACTTCTGAAACTCCTAGACTAAGAACAAATACATTTGGATCAGTGAAACTATATGGATCCTCTACTGAAACACTTTGACTTTCTACAAAAGGTTCTTCTTTTATTCCCATAATCATACCTCCCAACTCATTAAATTATCCGTTCATAATATCCTATTAACAATCTAATGAAGTTGCTTGGACTCTTATCTATGGGCTGGAATGGAAAAAGAGCGCTGAAATATCAGCACCCTTTATTTACCCTCTCACTATATAGTGGCAAACGTATGACAAAAAGAGCCCCATTTCTGAGACTCTTCTTTTTATGCCTTTATCATATTTGATTCTGCTTTTAATTCTATTACTAAATCATTTTCTTCTTTTTTATCGGACAATATCCCTTCATCCAATCCTAACAACAACTCTGTTTTCTCTTGATTCATATTTATCTCTTTTAAAAATTGTCGTGGAGTTAATACATTGTTATTAATGATTAAATTCATTGCCTTGTTTAAAGCAGTTGGTTCAGGAATGGGTATTTCATCATCCAGAGGTTCCTGTGTCCTCCACCTTTTAAATCCAACCTGTCTCATTAAATACTGATATTGATTATAACTCATTGCTTCTAAATGATAAGCTCGAATGATCATAGCTTGGATAGATACTTTCCATTTCTTTTTAAGTTGAATGTAATATTCAATCCTATTCGGATAGACTAGATCATTCAAGAACGCTTCTTTCGGTAATAAAAAACTTGATGCAAATTGATCCGCTTGTTTTTCTATTGCTTTGTATTCTTCACGCGAGATTGTTTCCATATCTAAAGCCCATTTATGCATTATTAGATGCCCTAACTCATGAGCACAATCAAACTGTCTGCGAACCGCTGTTTTTTTTCATTACCTAAAACAACAATACACTTTTCTTCTGATTTAACGACTTGTAAGTTGCTACAAGTAACGATTTAAAATTTCACATGAATTGGCAAAACCAAAACAAGCTCAACTTAAAAGACACATATCATCATGACTTAAATCTTGTACTTTGTCGTAATGATGGAAACTTTATGCCAAAGTCATCTCTGTTCAATGCTTTCTCTCGTATCATTAAACGTGCAGATCTACCATCACTACCGATCCACTCTTTACGCCATACTCATGCAGTTATTCTTTTAGAAGCTGGTTCAGATATGAAATATGTACAAGAACGCCTTGGTCACGGAAGTATTCAAATCACAGCAAATGTATATTCTCACATTTCAAAGAAACTAGAAGAACAAAATATGGATAGATTCGAGGAATTTACACAACATATTTTAAAATAATATGGGGGCATTTCGGGGGCATTCACAATCAAGAGACAAAAAACTAATTTCACCCCCAAAAATAAAAACCCCCGATACCAATGGTACCAAGGGTTTCACCTCTTAATAAGAAGTCATATATTGATCTCTTTCCCAAGAATGAACTTGTGTGCGATACATATCCCACTCTATTTCTTTTAACTCAATAAAATGTTCTAATGCATGATCTCCTAAAGCTTCACAGATGATTTCATTATTTAGAAGAACATCCAAAGCTTCTGATAAGGAGTATGGCAGTACTGGAATTCCACTTTCAATACGCTCTTCTTCTGACATTACATAGATATTACGGTCTGTTGGTTCAGGAAGTGAAAGTTTATTTTCTATTCCATCTAGTCCAGCTCTTAACATTACTGCTAATGCTAAGTAAGGATTAGCAGTAGGGTCTGGGCTTCGAACCTCTATACGAGTGCTTAAACCTCTTGAAGCAGGTACACGAATCATTGGACTTCGATTACTTGCTGACCAAGCAACGTATACAGGAGCTTCATATCCAGGTACAAGACGTTTGTATGAGTTAACTGTAGGGTTAGTTAAAACTGTAAACGCACGAGCATGTTTTAAAATACCTGCCATATAGTAACGAGCTGTTTCACTTAAACCTAACATATCACTCTCATTATAAAATGAATTTTCTTTTCCTTTAAACAAAGATTGATGACAATGCATTCCAGATCCATTTACACCAAACAATGGCTTTGGCATAAACGTTGCATGCAGGTTATGCTTTCTAGCGATAGTTTTAACGACTAATTTAAAAGTTTGGATCTGATCTGCTGCTTTAACAGCATTTGCATATTTAAAATCAATTTCATGTTGTCCTGGAGCTACCTCATGATGTGAAGCTTCGATCTCAAATCCCATTTCTTCTAATGTTAAAACAATTTCACGACGACAATTTTCACCTAGATCCGTAGGAGCTAGATCAAAATATCCTCCTTGATCATTCACCTCTAAAGTAGGGCTCCCCTTCTCATCCGTTTTAAATAGGAAAAATTCCGGTTCAGGTCCTACCTTCATAGACGTAAATCCTAACTCTTCAGCCTTCTTTAAATTATGTTTTAAAATCGCTCTTGGGTCACCAGCAAAAGGAGTACCGTCAGGCATATAGATATCACAAATTAATCGTGCAATTTTATCTTCTTCATACCATGGATAAATTAACCATGTTTCAAGATCAGGATATAAATACATGTCAGATTCTTCAATACGAACATAACCTTCAATGGAAGAACCATCAAACATCATTTTATTGTCTAGTGCTTTTTCTAACTGACTAACTGGAATTTCAACATTTTTAATCGTTCCTAATAAATCCGTGAATTGAAGTCTAATAAATCTTACGTTTTCCTCTTTTGCATTACGTATAATATCTTCTCTTGTAAATGACATATGATCTCTCCTTTTGATATAAAAATTAATTATTATTTATTATAAAAACGAGACAATTCACCTTGAATCAAGGAAACTTGACCAGGACGTTTTGTTCTTAATTGTCTCTTTAAGTACTTGTGAAGGTCAGAATCTGTCAGTTCTTTTCTAGCCACTTCTGTTTGTTCATTTATGACTGTTGCATCATCAGAATTTTTTTCAATAGGCAGGAGCACTTGTTTAATTCCAGCAATGTTAACTCCTTTTTCAATTAAAGATTTTATTTCAAGAAGTCGCTCAACATCATTAAGTGAGAACAAGCGTTGGTTACCCGCCGTTCTAGCTGGAACAATCAATTCATGTTGTTCATAATAACGAATTTGCCTTGCTGTTAAATCAGTCAATTTCATTACAATTCCGATAGGAAACAAAGCCATATTTCTGCGTATTTCATCACTCATTACATCAGCGCCTTCCACTTAAAGTATCTACTTAAATTGTAACGCTGAATTCCAAACACGTCAAGTTAATGTTATGTTTTATTACAATAAAGATAACATTATGTTCAAAATTACCTTTTTCTAGTATAAAAACAAAGTTTTTATGACTAAAAATACTAAGTTTCTAACACTAGTTCATGATTTCACTAAATATAACATATCCTTTACAGCTTTAATGACAGCAAACTTACAATGTGAATATGTTAGTCCTCCTTGCATATACGCGATGTATGGTGGACGAATAGGTCCATCGGCTGATAGTTCTAAACTTCCTCCTTGTATAAAAGTCCCTGCTCCCATAATTATCGGATGATCATAACCTGGCATTTCCCAAGGTACAGGAACTACATGTGCATCTACAGGTGAAGCTTTTTGAATACTTTGTACAAATGAAATTAACTGTTCACTGTTTTCAAATTGTATCGCCTGAATTAGATCAGACCTAGTATCTTTCCAGTTTGGATGCGTTATAAATCCAATTTTTTCAAACATAGATGCTGCGAAGATACTCCCTTTTAAGGCCTGTCCAACAAAATGTGGCGCAAGAAATAAACCTTGGAACATTGTACGTGTTGTACCTAACATTGCACCAACCTCACCTCCAATACCTGGAGCGGTTAATCGATAAGACGCTAAGTCAACATACTTTTTTTTACCTGCTATATATCCACCCGAGGATGCGATTCCACCCCCAGGGTTTTTAATTAATGAACCAGCTATCAAATCAGCCCCAACATGGGTAGGTTCAAAAGTTTCTGTAAATTCTCCATAACAATTATCTACAAATACAATCAATTCTGGGTTTATAGTTTTAATTTTTGATATCATCTTTTCGATCTCTTTTATAGAAAATGCAGATCTCCATTCATACCCTCTAGAACGTTGAATACCTATAACCTTCGTTTGGTTGTTGATGTTTTTGATGATCTCTTCCCAATTCAAACTTCCACCCGCAAGAAGGTCTACTGCATTGTACTTTATACCATAGTCCTGTAAGGAACCTAATCCATCGTCTGGTTTACCTATTACATTATGTAATGTATCGTATGGCTTGCCTGTAATAAACAGTAAATGATCCCCAGGCCTTAATAAGCCAAACAAAGCAGTATTGATCGTATGCGTACCTGAAACAAAATGAGGTCTAACGATGGCTGATTCTGCACCGAATACATCTGCATAAACCTGATCCAAAACTTCTCGCCCTCTATCATTGTATCCATATCCCGTTGAATCATTGAAATGAAAATCACTCACTTGATGTTTTTGAAAAACCTCTAAAACCTTCCATTGATTAGAATCAATTCTTTTATCTACGTCCTTTAACTTGTGTTCAATATGCACTTCTACTTCTTCAACCATTTGTTGTATATCTTCTGACTTAAACATTACATATTTTCTCCTATATTTTTGATCTCTTTTTCAATTAGTTCCGCATCATGGGAATGGATTCGTACTGTCAAAATCATGTTATCTTCATGTAGTTTTTCTTCAATAACATCACTTACTTTTTTTATTAAAGCTATTAATTTCCCTTCTTTAGCGGGCATTGTGTAGGTTTTTAACTGGTCTAATAGTCTGCTTTGAATTGATAATTTCAATTGCTCTAAGTCTTGTTCATCAAATGCAGAAATAAACAAATTATCACTATTATTTGAAAAGATCATTTTCTTTTGTGAAGGTTCACATATATCTTTTTTATTATATACCACGATGGTTTCTTTACCTTGGACACCTAAATCAAGTAAAACTTCATCAACAACATCCATTTGCTCTTCAATCAGCTCTGAAGTGCTATCCACAATGTGCAATATAAGATCCGCCTCACGAACTTCTTCAAGTGTAGCACTAAAGGCAGCTACTAAATCATGAGGCAAATCTTGAATAAACCCGACTGTATCCGTTAATCCAACATTTTTACCACTTGGCAATTTTAAAGTCCTTAATGTTGGATCCAAAGTAGCAAACAACTGATTCTCAATATATATATTAGCGCCACCTGTCATCTCCTTAAGCAACGTTGATTTTCCAGCATTTGTATAACCTACTAAGGCCACCTGATATAGGTTTGATTTTTTCCTTCTCAATCTATGTAAGTTTCGATGACGAGTGACCTCTTGAAGTTTCTTTTTTAAATCTGTAATTCGATCTCGAATATGTCGACGATCCATTTCCAATTTGGTCTCACCTGGACCCCGAGTTCCAATCCCTCCGCCTAAACGCGATAAATTTTTACCGTGTCCAGATAGTCTAGGTAATAAATAACTTAACTGAGCTAATTCTACTTGTAAATAACCTTCCCTAGTGTTTGCTCTTCCAGCAAATATATCTAAAATCAATTGTGTACGATCAATGATTTTGGCATCTAGAAAAACTTCTAAATTTCGAACTTGTGCTCCTGAAAGCTCTTGGTTGAATATCACCGTATCCACCTCAAGCTCAATAATTCGTTCTTTGATTTCTTCTGCTTTCCCTTTGCCGATAAACCATTTTGAGTCAATCGATTTTCGATGTTGTTTTATCGTTTCCATAACTTGTAAACCTGCTGTTTCAGCAAGTAATATTAATTCATTTAAGGAATACTCTTCTAACTTTAATTGTTTCGTATCTTGTAAAATGAGGCTGACTAACAGCACTTTTTCTTTGTTTTTATTATTTAAGTGATGGGTTGGCATTAAAAAGATGGTCCTCCTATACATTTTTTTCTAGATTTGAGTGGGTATCAAACTTAAAGTCTTCTGGTTGCATATTCATTAAGTCTTGTTTCGAAGGTGATTTGACATCATTGAGAAGCCGAACTGCTTGATGTCTTATCGCTTTTTCAATTTGGTTTCTGACATGTCTTGCATTGCTAAATTGATGAGAGTTATAACGCTTTTCATAAGACAAGTGATTTCTCAATTTCATTAAGGTCTGAGGTAAAAAGGTGTATTCTCTTTCTTTCATCATCAGTTCAGAAATTTTCACTAGCTGGTCAATGGAATAGTCTGGAAACTCCACTTGTATTGGAAATCTCGAACTTAAACCAGGGTTAATTTTCAAAAAATCATCCATCTCACTTGAGTAACCTGCTAAAATGAGTATGAAATCATGTTTCAGATCCTCCATTGCTTTCACTAAAGTATCAATCGCTTCTTTACCAAAATCTTTTTCTCCACCTCGAGCAAGACTATAAGCTTCATCTACAAATAAAATACCACCCACAGATTTTTTAATCAAATTTCTTGTTTTGTTAGCCGTATGTCCAATGTATTCTCCAACAAGATCTGCGCGCTCAACCTCTACTAATTGACCTTTACTACAAACATCTAGTGCATGAAACATTTTAGCAATGATTCTAGCTACTGTGGTTTTACCCGTTCCTGGATTTCCTTTAAAAATCATATGGTATACATGTTTGTTACTTTGTAAACCCGCTTCTTCACGCATTTTTGTCACTTCTAATAAAGCATAGATTTCATACACGAGATCTTTAATTTTTTCTAAACCTATCATTTGTTCAAGTTCAGTAATGATTTCCGATAATTTTTCGTTTTTTTCTAAAGAGATCGCTTTCCCGTTTAATTGAAGTTTTGATTTCTCAGAAGATACTGTATGTTGACGTTCAACATGTTTAAAAACAACATTAATTTGACGCGTGTTTTTTGTTACGATTGTTCGTTCATTGCTCAAAACATTTCCATCCATCAACTCATCACCTCAAAGGTAGGGTCATACAGTATACGCATATGCCTAGATAAAAGTGTTTAAATTCTTTATAGTGCGTGTTCAAAAAAAGGTTGGTATTTCATACTTCTATGCTGAAAATAAATAGAAAATCACCTTTCGATGATTTCCATTAAATATAACACTCACTATTTATGAATAAATAATTACTTTTAAACAATCTCTTAATTTAAATAAACCCCTTCCATATCAGGAAGGTAAATTTCAACGGTAGTTCCTTCGTTTACCCTGCTGCTAATATGAATCTTTCCATGATGTGCTTCTAAAATTTTATAACACATCATTAAACCTAAACCCGTTCCTTTTTCTTTTGTAGTATAAAAAGGTTCCCCTAGTTTTGCTAAGCGCTCACTTGAAATTCCAATCCCTTGATCCTGTACACATACGATCAACTTGTTACATATCGATTTAATTTTGACTAATATCTCTCCCCCTTTTGGCATCGCATCAATTGAATTCCGGATAATATGCCTGAAGGATTTCTTTAATAATTTTTCATCACACCTGATATTCATTAAACTAGTTTCTATTTTTAAGTTGATTTGAATATTATGATTCCCAGCATCCTCTTCCATAGAAGTAATTACATCTTGCACGATTTTATGAAGATTATGTTTTTCTAGATCAACAACTTGTGGTTTCGCTAAAGATAAAAATTTATTCGTTATCATATGAATACGTTCTAGTTCAGATTTCATAATATTAATGTATTTTACAGTTTCAGGGCATTTTTTACTTTTCATTTTTAGTTCCATTATCCTGACAAAACCTTTTAGAGTTGTTAATGGATTCCTTATTTCATGTGCAAAACCAGCTGCTAACTGACTTACAATGGATTGCTTTGCCGTTTTCTGCAATTTCGTTTCTGTGACATCATTAATAATTCCAATAATCATTGGTTTATCTTGAAACTCCATTAATGAAAACTGCATTTTCAAATTAATAATCGTATTGTTTTTATGAAGTCCCTTACATTTCATTTCGATTTTATTTACAAAACCGTCTTTCAATCTCTGTAAATTACGTTGAATCACATTTCTTTCTTCTATCACAAATAAGTCTAGTATGTTTTGTTCTAATAGTTCTTTCTGTGAATATCCATACATCTCGCACAATCTTGCATTTACAAAACTAAACTCACCTTCTTGATATAAGAAAATACCTACAATTGAATTATTTAAGAGTGACTGGTATCTAATTCGGGAGTGATCTAAATTTGTAATTTCAGTAAATGTACCCACCACTTCAATGGTTTTACCGCCCTCCAACACTGGTTTTAATGTAACTAAAAAATATGTGTTTTTCAAATAAATACCTTCAAAGGAAACTACTTTCCCTTCCTCCCATGCTTGTCTATAATACTTTTCTACTCTTTTCAATTCGTTACCTGTAAAAAAGTCATTAATCGTTTTACCCACTAAATTTTTAAGCTCAAGTTTCTTACTCTTCATAATGGAACCCGCAAATGTGGTGTATACAAACTCCCCATCAATTTTTTTATATTTAAATAATAAACCGTTATGGTGATGAATCAAATTCAAAGCATTCCTATACTCGTTTGCTTCCCAGAAGATAACATGTGATCCAGCCAATTTATCATCTACATAAATAGGTAAAAATTTCATTTCAATCGTAAGGGTTTCACCATTTTTACAGATGATATCTAAATTCTTAACATGAGTATAGATTTCTCCATCTAAAATAACCTTATGTTTTTTTATATAGTCATTGATGTTTTGTTGTAACATGAAGTTTGTAAGAGGTTGATTTAATAATTCTTCCTTTCGGTAACCTAATTTTATTCCAACAGCTGGATTTGAGAAAACAATATGACCATTCAAATCGCATGAAATAATTGGAAGGTTATTGTATATTTGGAAAGATTTGAAAAACTCTAATTCTTCTTTTATTTTACGCTCATTCACTTTACGGGAAGTAATATTTTCAATTGAAAGAAATATGAATGGAAATTCTTCATAAAGAAATATAGAAGCATCTATGGATATCCATAGTAATGAGGTTAATTTCTTTTCAACTTTATAATTGTCTACCTTCCCATATATCAGTGGCTCAAGTTCTTGTTTATTTAGTTGTAAATCCTTAATATGAAAGCTAGATTCGATTGGTTCATGGAAATTCTGCTCTGGATAACCCAATATTTCAAGAAATTTGTGATTTATTTTAATACATGAACCAGATGGTGAAACAATAGCCAGCCCATGCACAGAAGTTTCAAAAAGTTGTTTATAAATACTGAGGTCTGCTCTAGTTAAGAATTTTTGGACAACATCGTCTTGTTTTGAAAGAAATGCTTTTTTATCTAACATACAAATTCTCCTAGTTTTCAGAATTTTTAGACAAGGTTATTACTATTATATTTCAAATAGAATAAAATAAAAGTAAATAATTGCTATTTCGAGTCTAATTTTGTTTTTGTTCATATTGTTTAAATTTATACTTTTTTTGTCTTTTTTCTATAAATTGGTTTTTTAGGTAATTTAAAACTATAATAAACAGATAACATTCTTAACAATACAACAAGTACAAATACAATATAAAACTCTAATGGAGAATCAACCAAGCCTAAACCAATGACCAACCCGACTAACATCGCCCATAATCCATAGATTTCATCCCGGAAAATAAAAGGTTTCCTACCTGCTAATAAATCTCTAATGATACCTCCCCCGCTACCTGTGAGCAGCGCAGCTACAATGACAGCACTAATAGGAAGATTCATATCAACAGCGAATAATGCCCCTTGAATTGAAAAAGCAGCTAACCCAACAGCATCAAAAAACATCCATTGTTTAATAAAATGAAACCAGAGGTTTGGAAGTAAAAAGACAATGATCATGGAAATGATAGCAATTACGAATAAATTTCCCTGTTCCCACAGGTTTGAAACCGGGATACCCAATAGTAAATTTCTAGTCGCACCCCCACCAAAAGCAGTTACAAGCCCTAAAATGATTACACCTAAAATATCATATCTTTCTTCCATAGCAGCAATGGATCCACTGACTGCAAAAGCAACAACTCCTATGATGGTAAATATGTCCCAAGTTAACATAATTTCTGACAATGATTAATCATCCTTTTTTGCTTGAATGAATTTTTTAAATCTAGTTCAATGTTATTCATTTGTTGAAGTACCTTGTTTTACTTATTTAAAGATCCTCATCGATGTAACAAATAACCTTTATCTACAGCGTCGCGTATCAATTGCTCCGCATATTCCCATAAAGTTTCTGAACCCTCTGCCATGATTTTATTTCTGTTGTGTACTCTATCTCCTGTAACTTTATGTTTTTGCCAAGCAGCACCTTGATTATGATAATTCAGAAGCATCGGCTGAAGCCTGTCCAAAGCAAGTGCAAAACGAGATTCAGGTGTTTTTCGTTCCTCATACTCCTCCCAAAGTTGCATAAATTCTTGAGCTTGGTCCTTAGGTAATAGATGGAATAATCGCTTCGCTGCTAGCTCTTCCCGTTCCCTTTTGTCTTCGTGTCCTTTATCATCATAAGCAAACGTATCGCCTGCATCAATTTCCACGATATCATGAATTAAAAGCATCTTTAAAACCCTTAACATATTCACACTATTTTCATTCGCGTATTCATAAAAAACCATACACATCATCGCTAAATGCCAGGAATGTTCTGCATCATTTTCCCGCCTAGTCTCTCC
Organism: Chengkuizengella sediminis; assembly: GCF_010078385.1. Taxonomy (NCBI): domain Bacteria; kingdom Bacillati; phylum Bacillota; class Bacilli; order Caryophanales; family Paenibacillaceae; genus Chengkuizengella; species Chengkuizengella sediminis. Next base: position 522,022 of record NZ_SIJC01000002.1, on the reverse strand, counting down.
TATGACATTTGTTTGTCTTAAAATGGTTTTTAGTTTATCGATTTCTATAATAAATTCCATTTGTTGTTTCAATCTTTCTGTCATATAAATCACCTCATCTTTTAATTAATTATAGATCAAGATTATAAAACTGAGGAATGGAGGGTAAGTGAGTGAAAAAATAGAAAATGCCCATAAAATAAGAATTGTATTTATCCAACTAAAAATATTACCTATGAACGTCTTTTGTAAATAAATATATAAAATAAAAAGGATACACATTAAAAGTATTCCAGCTAATACTACTACAAAGTCAAAAACATTATTAACACCAAAATACATATATATTAAACCAATAAAAAAGAATAAAAACCAAAGTATGATGTATATGTTTATGAAAACACTTGTTGTTTTCTTGACTTTTTTGGCTATTTTCTTGTTTATAATAAGCTTAGATTGAAAAGAAACTTTGTACAATTTCATAATACAGATAAGGAATACGAAGATAAAAATAAATGCTCCTATATTTAAATAAGATATAAACTGACTAATTAACATTACCAATAGTAACACGGGCAATATGAATATGAGATAATATAAAAACCTATAACCGCCTTTAACCACGTATAAAAAGCTTATAAGAGGAGTTAACAACTTTGAAAATGGAGAGTTTTTTATGACAAAAGGTAATGAAAACTGCATAAAAAATAAATATAAATTAACTAAAATAACTACCCCTAACAATAAACTAATTCTTAAAAGATTTTCTATATAATCAGCAGGTGGTTCATATGGATACATTTCTGTATTTGAAAAAATGAACTTAAAACAGAAGTTTATTCCAATAATTAATGATAAAAACAATCCTGACCATAAAAAATAATGTAAAAAAGCATTCCATGAAAAAGAAGATTCATAAAAAAGAAAACGTAATCCTACTACAAATACAATACTAAAGAACAGTATTAGTAATCCAATGTTTTCTATACTAATAAAAACTTCAAATTTAAATAATATCATAATTACAATTGTTAATATGAGTACAAAAATAACCTCTGAATATTTCTTCATAAATAATCCCCTTAATTTAATTCTTACTTCACACCCACTTTAAGTAACATTTTATCCATCAGCCATTTTGTATAAGCTAATGTCTCTCTACTTTTGTGGTATGGCATAAACATGACTTCTGATTGTGTAGTAGACACCACAGGTTCCGTTAAATTCATAAATTGGGCAACATCTAACGTTCTTGCCCCATGATAAGCATGCGTAATAACAACTGAAGATTCAAAACCGTATTCCTTCATAATATCTCGGCTATACAATATATTCTCATATGAACTCGTTGCTTCTCTCTCTTCCATAATATTTTCTTCAGGTATGCCTTTTGATACTAAATACTGTTTCATTCCTTCCGCCTCAGTAATTGTGGCACCATTTGCATCTAAACCACCAGATACAATGATATTTTCAAAATACCCTTTTTCATACAAATCAAATGCATGATCTAATCTTTCCTTTAACCCCAGACTAGCTTCATTATTCTCACCTAATGCCATGCCCATCACAATACCTACATCTGAATATGTAGGTAACTGCATTTGCTCCACAGATTGGATTTTCCATTGAACATAACCTGTCCATAAAATAAACAAAAGTAAAAATACACTGCCTAATTTAAACAACTTAGACCTTTTATTCATTTTTTGTTTTGTATTTAACTGAATACTGTTGCTCATTCTCATTTCAAAAACCCTCCTACTGTCTCAAAAACTTCATCCGCTTCTTCACCTAAACATATACCATGAGTGGATAATGGGAAATATACGACTGATTTTTTTTCTGCTGGTATAATTCGTTTTAAATAACTTGCACTATAAGGATGAATAATATGATCTTGTTGTCCCTGCACAATTAAAGTTGGAGTATGTACTTTTCTAAATTCAGCTCTTAAACGATGGGCTAACTGAATAAATTGCCAAGTAGCAGACAGAGGAACGCCGTTAATTTTTTTAAAACGACTCCAATCTTTACTTCTTATTTGTTGATACGTCAATTTCATAAATCGTCCTGGACTAACATAAATCACTGCAGCATTTAAAAGGACTAACTTTTTTACAGGAAAGTGATTGCTTATGTAAGCAGCGAGTACACCGCCCATTGAAAAACCAACTAAATCAAATTGATGATATAATTCGGTCATTTTCACTGCTTCTTTTTTTACTGCTTCCATCCATTGATGATACTTTATATTCTTTAAACCCTTTAAATTTTCTCCATGTCCAGGTAAAGTTGGTACATGACAAATCCATCCTTGTTCTCTTAAATATGCTGCTAATGGATCCACTTCAAATGAACCTCCCGAAAATCCATGAATGAGTAAACATGCTCTATGATGATTTAGATCTTCCACGAGAATCTTCATCCTTTCATCTTCATTGAAAATAAACAAATTTAAGTTTAGGATTCGATGATTTCAATAGACTTAATCGTTACTTCTTCCGTTGGTAAACTAGGGCTAGAATCTCCTCCGTTTGGATTCATAGTTACAGGAGTTTTAGCTATATTTGTAACTGTTTCCATCCCCTCAATTACCTTTCCAAAAATAGTATAATTAGGAGCTAAATTCAGGTTTCGACTGTCCTCACCAGTACAAATGAAAAATTGACTACCATTCGTATTTGATCCACTATTTGCCATGGCAACTATGCCCGGTTCATATGAATGGGGTGTTTCTAATTCGTCTTCAAATTGGTAACCAGGACCTCCTCTTCCTGTTCCTGTTGGATCTCCTGTCTGAATCATAAAAGTTTCCATAATTCGATGAAACGTAATACCTTCATAAAAGTTTTCATTTGCTAGGAAAACAAAATTATTTACTGTGATTGGTGCTGTCTCAGCAAACAGTTGAACTGTAAATTCACCTTTAGAAGTATGGATTACTGCAGAGTATTTTTTTGAAGAATCGATTTTCATTTCAGGAGGTTGATTCCAGCTATTGTTTTGTTGACCATTTTCAGCTTGTTCTTGATTTGTTGCACATCCAGTTAACATAATGGTAATAAACATTGCTAAAGTGATTAATTGTATCATTTGCTTCATTTTCATTTTTATGTCCATCTCCATCCATTTTTAATAAAAAAATTGTATCATTTGCCAAGGGCTTATTCAAGAAAACAAAGCTTAAGGATTGAAGAACAAGTATTCCAAATGTTATCATCAAAAATTGCTTATGTCTTGAATATGAAATCCAATTTATCCATAATATAATTATTGAAATCAATTTCAATAATTATATTATTAAAGAGAAAGAGGCGGAAAAGAGTGAAAACCATGAATCCAAAATCAATTTTTATAGTTTTATCCCTAATCGCAATTATTATTGCTGCAGTATTTTTCTTTATCAGAAATGGAGAAGATGGGAATCAACTAGTAGAAGGTGGAGAGCTATTATATAAAGATGCTGCTCAATCCATTGATGTTCGAGTGCAAGATTTATTATCCCGTATGACATTAGAAGAAAAAGCAGGGCAAATGACACAGGTCAATGTTACAAAACTTCAAGGAAGCTCAGAATGGGATGCAGGTGCATTAAATGATGAATGGTTAGTTAAAACCTTTAAAGACTACCATGTTGGTTCAGTACTAAGTGGAGGAGGAACGACTCCTGTTTCAAATGAACCCAAGTTATGGGCTGAGATGACAAATGAAATTCAAAAAAGTGCAATTGAAAATTCACGACTTGGTATCCCTGTTATATACGGTGTTGATGCAGTGCATGGTCATAACAATGTCATTGGAGCAACGATCTTTCCACATAACTTAGGGTTGGCCGCTTCACGAAACACAGAGTTAATTAAAAAGTTAGGTGCTAGTACAGCCAAAAGTGTTAGATCTACTGGCATACATTGGAACTTTGCTCCAGTTGCAGATGTAGGACGTGATTTACGCTGGGGACGTTACTATGAAACGTTTGGTGAAGATCCTTATCTTGTTTCGGAAATGGTAACCGCCTCTATAATAGGACAACAAGGCGAAGATATTAGTTTAGATGAAAAAGTTGCAGCTACCGCTAAACATTTTCTAGGTTATTCACAACCTTTAAATGGTCAGGATCGTTCATCTGCAGAAATACCATTGCGTACTCTGAGAGAAATTTTCTATCCCCCTTTTGAAAAAGCAATTGCAAATGGAGCTAAAACAGTCATGGTCAATAGCGGGGCTATCAATGGTGTTCCTGTTCATGCATCTAAATATTTATTAACAGATGTTTTAAGAGGAGAAATGAGCTTTGAAGGCGTGATTGTAACCGACTGGGAGGATATCATTCGTTTACATAGCCAATATCAAATTACTGACAATTATAAGGACTCTATTGCACTCAGCATCAATGCAGGTGTAGATATGTCCATGTTACCTGTTGGGATTGAAGACTATACAAAGAACCTAATTGAAGCAGTAAATGAAGAACTCATCCCAATGGAACGCATTGATGATGCAGTATCAAGAATACTTACATTAAAGTTTGAATTAGGATTATTTGAAAATCCATTTATAGATGCTGAAAAAACGGAAGCACTTACTTTAGATCAAGATAGAGAGCTAGCAAGACAAGCTGCTGTAGAAAGTTTAACTTTGTTAGAAAATGATGGAGTCTTACCATTATCTGAAGAAATAAAAACAATTCTTGTCACAGGTCCTAGCTCTGACAATATTGCAAATCAAATGGGTGGCTGGACAATTGGATGGCAGGGGTTAGTTGGAAATGAAGTTCCCCCTGCAGTCACCTTCCTAGAAGGAATTCAAAACGCCGCCTCACCAGATACAAATGTACTTTTTGAAACAGATACAGCTAAAGCAGTTGAAGCAGCAAAACAAGCTGATGTCACAATTGTTGTTTTTGGTGAAGGTCCTTATGCAGAATTTGATGGGGACACTACGAATGCAGCAGTGCCTAACAACCAAACTGAATTGATTCAAAAACTAGCAGAAATAGAAACTTCTGTTGTGGGTGTTTTAGTTGCAGGTAGGCCACTTATCGTAGCGGATCTAATTCGTGATATGGATGCCTTTATTATGGCATACCTTCCCGGTACGGAAGGCGGAAATGCTTTAGCGGATATATTATTTGGAAAAGCGAATCCAAGCGGAAAACTTGCTTTTAGCTGGCCAAAAGAAGTTGGGCAATTACCAATGTTCTATAACCACTATCCAAAAAGTGCAGCGAATGATAAAGCTTATTTACCTCTATACGAATTCGGATATGGTTTAAGTTATTCAAAGTTTAACTACAGCAATTTAAAGGTGGATGAAGAAGTAACTAAAAATGATGTAATAAAAATATCAGTTGATGTTACAAATAATGGTGATCTGGCGGGATCAGAAAGTGTTGAATTGTATGTAGATCAACAGTTAAGTTCAGCATTAACACCTGTTAAAAAATTAGCTGGTTTTTCAAAAGTAAATCTTGAACCAAATGAAACCAAAACGGTTGAGCTTGAACTCCCAGTATCACAGTTAGCTATCGTTCCTGGAGATATATTAGGTGATGATGTCATGGTAGTTGAAGAAGGAATATACACTTTAAATATTAAAAAACTGGCTAAACCAGTTACGGTAAAAGAAAGTATTGAATAAGATGTATTAAACAGTGCTGGACCTTATGGAGCAAAGAAGTTTTTTTAAAAGATAATCGACCTCTTTGCTCCACTCTCCTCTTCTCGGCTCACCATCTCACCACAAAACGGGTTTCTGTACCATAAACCACATTGCAATTAATAAAATAGATATGTAATAAATGACTGATCGTTTAAGTTTATTGATTAAAATAATACGATTCTCTTCTCCATTTTCTATTTTTCGAATGGTAGGTGAGAATGCACGCGCCATAAAAAAAATAGAACACATCAACACGAGCACTGTCATGACAATCCATGAATCTAACCAACCCCATCCCCCTAACCAGATTAATAAAATCCCCGTAGTTACTAGTAGGTGACCCGCATGTTTAGATAAACTCACTACAAAACGCATTAATTCTAATACCGTTTTTTCAATATCTACTTGATGTTTCAGTTTGTTTAACAAAGGAAACAAAATAAATATTGGACCAATAGATAGGATTACGCTAAATATATGTAAATATAAAATAATAAAATAGACCGTATACATATGTAGACCTCCTATTATGATTTCAGCAGAATGATATGATATAAAATCCAAAATGAATACAACATACAAAAGCAGTGTTTTCATAATGAGAACACTGCTTCTTGTTAGTAATAAAAAGAATTCATAAAAATAGATAATTAGTCTACTTTACGAAATTCGTGTACCCATACTTGCATTTGAGGTAACCAAGGCATTCCAGGATGAAAGGACATAATTTTTTCTTTATAACTCTTCATATCAGGATAACCTTCAGTTTTGGCATGTTCATCCGTCATGTCTCCTAATGATTGCTGGTATATGTTATACACTTCATATTTATTTCCTTCTAAGTCCATAATTTCTCCAATATCTGCGTACCTACCGTTTCTTCTTGTTGCCGTTTTTTCGCCATTTAAAACTCTTTTTACATCGTCCTTATCCGTAACCATTCTTTCAATGGTGCAAGTTTTTGGTGGAAGATTCGTTGTCATAATTACTGTGCCTCCTAGATTTTTCATTAATATCTACTTCTTTTCCTTCATCATTATATCCAAATTTCTGAACCAAACACAATTTATTTTAACGTATTTTTACTTTAAAAAGTTTAAATCATTCATATCGTTCACTAAAATTTCATTAACATCACTTTGAAGTCAGTTCAAAATGAATAATCCAACCTCTAATTTACAATTAGTCAAATAGAGGAGGTAAATCATCAAAGAAAAATCGATTTCTATTTTTCGGAATTTCAACTTTTACCGTATTTGATTTCCTACTGTACAATTCATATGCACTGTTATAAGTAATAATATAATACTCATATTCTTTTTTCTCTTGAATTGTAATGTCAATTATATAAGGATCTGGAGTTGTAAATACAAGTTCGTAATTTTTATCCTTCTTTTCTTTTTTGTATACAAGATATAAGTTATGATTCCCTTTCGTAGGGGACCATGTTAATTCGACTACACTATTCCTTTCATCATATGAAGCATTTAAGTCATTCACTGCCGAAGGTGGCTCAATAAGTTCATCTACCCCTTCAGGTCTGACAAACGAGCTTTGAGGCACATTTACAAGCGCTTGGGACATAACCTGTGAAAAAAGCTGGGCAGGGTAACTACTCGTTACTTTTAAATAATGTTGTGCATCTGTTTTGTCAAAACCCATCCACACAGCCGCTGTCCATTCTGGGGTATAACCTACAAACCAAAGATCACGCGTTGCATTTCGGTCAGTTACTTCGGATAACCCTATTTGAGTGGAACCTGTTTTACCTGCAACAGATCGATCTAATTGTGCTTTTGTTCCGGTTCCTTTTTGAACGACTCGTTCCATCATTTTTGTCATGTAGTAGGCAGTTTGTTTAGACATCACTTCTTTAGTTTCAGGTTCAGTTAAATAAACGGTCTCACCTAAATCATTGATCACTTTTCTGATAGAAGTCGCTTCAATCCATGTCCCATTATTCGCAAAACTACTGTATGCTTCGGCCATATCAAGTGGTGTCACTCCTGTAGTAAGTCCTCCTAAAGCAATCGATAGATTACGATCATTTTCATCAAGTTCGATGCCTACATTATTAATAAAATCAATTCCAGTTTGAATTCCGATTTCATTTAATAACCAAACCGCAGGTATATTGATAGAATCTTCTATCGCTTTTACCATTGTGACTTGCCCAAGATACTCGTTATAATAATTTTTTGGAGCGTAATTTCCAAACTTTATTGGCTCGTCCTTTAAATAAGAGTACGGCTGCCATGATCCTGTTTCTAATGCGGGTGCATATACAGCAATAGGTTTAAAAGAAGAGCCTGGCTGACGAGGAATGATCACTCGATTCAATCCTTTTTGTACTGTATCTCTTCCCCCTATCATACCTTTGAGCTCACCGTTATGATGATCCATGATCACCATACTAGCTTCTACCTGTTGTTCAGGACCACTTTCAGGAAACCATTGATCCTCTGCAAACGTCTGCTCTAATACTGCTTGTACGTTTTTATCCAATGTAGTGTATATTTTATATCCGCCTTCACGAAGTTCATCTTCAGATATCCCAGCCTTATTAGCAGCTTCTAATATGACATAATCAATGAAAGACACATTATTTTGTTTTTTTGCTGCAATCGGTTGATAATCCACTTTCTTCGCTTCATTCATCTCTGATTTGGCAATGATATTTTGTTCATACATAAGCTGTAGTACAATCTCTCTTCGTGCCTTAGATTTTTCAGCATCATCGATTGGATTATAGTAGGAAGGTGCTTTCGGTATTCCTGCTAATGTCGCGACTTCCCACAGCTCTAAATCATGTAAATTATCCTTTCCAAAATAGGACTTAGATGCTGCCTTCACACCATAAATATTTCCTTGGCCAAAGTAGATTTGATTTAAATACATTACTAAGATTTCATCTTTTGTAAATTGATTTTCAAGCGCAATTGCAATAGAGGCTTCTTGTACTTTTCTAAAGATCGTTTTTTCTGCTGAGAGAAACATGTTTTTTGCAAGCTGCTGAGTAATTGTACTGCCTCCCTCAACAATTTCCCCTGACACTAAATCTTTATAGAGCGCCCTACCAATTGCCCAAAGGTCTACACCACCATGTTCATTAAAACGTTTATCTTCAGTCGCTATAAAAGCATCAATCATTAATTCCGGGATATCAGTTGAACTGACAATTTCTCTATTTTCCTTAAAAAGTTTTCTAATTTCCTCTCCATTATGATCATAAATAATAGAGGCTTCTAACATATCCATTTTTTTCAAGTTCTCTTTTAATAATCTTTCACCGTTAAAAATAATCAGCAAATAACCCACAAATAAAAGTACTATAAGTACCATGATAGATATTGTGAGCCATTTAAAGAACTTTTTCATATTTCTTTTATTTTCTTTTTGTGTAGTACTTTTTTCTTCCTGATTCACTGTTTCGTTTAAGGATGACTTTTTCTCCATGTTGATCTACTCCCTGTTGTTAAAAAGCACAAAATAAACCACGAAAGCCAATTAAATATATAATGTATTTAAAGTATTTCTCTATTTTACCACAATCATCATACACCCACAAAAATGAGTCCACTTAGTTACATTTTGTTATTGATTATATCTCTTGCTATCCACACACCTGCTGCACCAGATTGAGCAAGCCCTCGTGTAATACCTGCTCCATCTCCACCGCAGTATAACCCTTTTATTTCAGTTTCAAAGTTTTCCGTTAACTTAGGTCTTGCAGAATAAAATTTGGCTTCAACACCATAGAAGAGAGTATGCTCTGATGCAATTCCTGGTGTTACTTCATCCAAAGCTTCTACCATTTCAATCAAACTAACCATCGTATTGTATGGTAATACCAAACCAAGGTCACCTGGAACAGCTTCCTTCAGAGTCGGTTCAAGAAACCCCTCTTTTATTCTCTGATCCGTAGAACGACGACCTTTCTTAATATCTCCAAACTTTTGCACAATGACTCCTCCATTAGACAGATCATTTGCACGCTGGCATATTTCTCTTGCGTATTCATTTGGTTTATCAAAGGGTTCTGTGAATTTATGTGAAACTAATAAAGCAAAGTTCGTATTGGATGAACCAAGTTTAGGGTCTTTAAATGAATGACCATTAGCAGCCATAACTCCACTATGATTTTCTACTACAACATGCCCTGAAGGGTTGCTGCAAAAAGTTCTAACACGGGTACCTACACTCGTATTAAAAATAAATTTCCCCTCATATAAATGTTCATTAATCTCTCTCATAACAACATCAGAGGTTTCGACTCTCACACCCACATCTACTTGATTGTTAACCATTTTCAATCTTCTACTTTTGAAGATTTCTGATAACCATTTAGAACCGTCACGTCCAGGTGCAATCATGACCGTTTCGCTTTTGAATTGTTGACCGTCTTTGAGATAGACTCCCTTTACAACGAGTGTTCCATTCACTTTTTCAGTGATAATATCTTCTACTTCAGTTTTAAACTTCATCTCGATTTTCGTTTTTAAATACTCATAAATTGATTTTAATATTTCTAGATTTTGCTCCGTCCCCAAATGTCTTACTTGAGCTCTGAGCAGCTTCAAACCAGCAGCATACCCCCGGTGCTCAATGCTTCTTACAGCCTCTGTTGTAGGATCCGTAATGTGTTCAGTTGCCCCATGTAGTCGGTTAATACTATCTACATATTGAATCAACTCTAAGACTTTTGACGGAGGGAGGTAGTCTGTCATCCATCCACCAAACTCTGTTGTTATATTAAATTTGCCATCACTATACGCACCAGCCCCCCCAAAACCTGCTGTAATAGAACAAGCTGGAAGACAACCTGCATAATCTTTCTTTCCTGCGGGAGGAGGACAAAGCTCAATCTTTCCTTCTAAAATCGGACATCTTCGATGATAAATATCATGTCCTTTATCTATTAACAAAATTTTCGCTTTGGGTTTTTTTATCGTCATTTCATAACTAGCAAAAATACCAGCTGGACCTGCTCCAATTACGATAAAATCATATTTTTCCATTATTTTATCCCTCTTTCACGTTGATTATAACGATAAAAAATCCTGACTACTAAAATGGATATGGGTAAACCAAAAATATCCATTCGTAGTCAGGAATTCACGGTTCCTTGTAGAGACCCTTGCGCCATATTCTCAAGGATATACGAACATTCATATTGAAATCATTCATGTATTCATCTATAAATTAATAATACATGAATGATTTTTGTCCTGTCAATAAAAATGTTCGTGTTTATATGAAGGTCAAAAAAAACAACCCAAATTATTTTTGGGTTGTTTCAGAGCATGGTTATGTAAAACGTTTTCCAAATAAATTAATTTAAACTTCGCTTTGACTATCCGACATCAAAGATACGTTTTTTTGAGGTGTAAAAGTGGAAATCGCATGTTTATAAACCATTTGTTGACGCCCTTCACTTTCAATAACAATCGTAAAATTATCGAAAGCTTTAATGAGACCTCGAAGTTGAAAACCGTTTGTTAGATACACTGTTACAGAAATACTTTCTTTACGAAGTTGATTCAAAAAAGTGTCTTGAATGTTAATGGATTTATTCATCAATGGAACCCTCCCTATTAAATTCATTTCTTCATACATAATTAAATATGTTGGAGTATTTAATAAGTATATTCAGAATTTACTGTAATCTTTCCACTATTATATCATGAATTTGTTTCAAATGAGCATCATAATTTTCAGAATTAGTTATATCAATCCAATTAATAGCATCCATATGCCTAAACCAAGATAACTGCCTTTTGGCAAATCTTCTCGTATTTCTTTTCAATAAATATATTGCTCGATCTAGGCTAATGTCACCTTCTAAATATGAAATTATTTCTTTATATCCTAACCCCTGCATAGAAACCATATCCTTAGTATAACCAAGGGCTAAGCAATTCTTTACCTCATCAATCAAACCAAGTTCTATCATTTGATCAATCCGCTGTTCAATTCGTTGGTACAGGATCGGTCTATCCATCGTCAGTCCTATAATACAGAGTTGATAAGGTGACTCTTTGAGTTGATTTGTCGTATTTTCTGAAAATGGCTTGCCTGTAAGGTGGTAAACTTCCAGTGCTCTAATCACTCTGCGTACATTGTTGAAATGAATATTCTTAGCACCTTTAGGATCGATTTCTTTTAATTTTTGATATAAAGCTTTCTCACCGTGTTTTTCTGCAAACTTCTTTTGTTCTGCTCTAAATGTCTCATCTGACCCGGCAGTACTAAAAGAAAAATTATAACACAGGGATTCAATATATAAACCTGTCCCTCCAACGATAAACGGTAGATGTCCACGTGCTGTAATATCATAAATGGCTTTTTTAGCTTTGTCTTGAAAGTCCGATACTGAAAAAGGGTCATCAGGATCATGAATATCAATGAGATGATGAGGCACCATGTTTCTTTCTTCTGAGGATGCTTTAGCAGTACCGATATCCAAACCTCGATAAACCTGCATGGAATCTCCAGAAATGATTTCACAGTGAAATTGTTTGCTAATGTCTAAACTCATTTTTGTTTTACCAACAGCAGTTGGACCAATTAAAACTAATAGTTTTGGTTTTTCAGTAACTTCATTCAAATTTCAATCACTCCGTAAGCTATTTGTGAGTATGTAGTATATATTGTATTAAATCCAAGTCTTTCAAACTCTGGACTGCGCTTTTTTTCCTTCATCACGATGGTTTTTCTTGCAACTCTTCTAGCTTCCTCCACTGATTTCACACTGATTTGAGATGAATTCACAATGCCTCTCATTGGTTTCAAGGAACTTGTTTCTTGAATCGGAATTCTGAACATAGGATCAAAATAAACAATGTCTACGCTATTATCTTCCATATGTATCAATTCTCTTTCATGATTTGTATGTTTAACTTTAATACGTCTCATCGCATCATTTACTGGTACAAGTTCAGTTTCATAACTTTGCAGCCCTTCCCTAATCAAAGTATAAAGGATTTTTTCGCTTTCCAATGAAGTCACTCTTCCTGAAGAACCTATAACATAAGAGAATACGATAGAATCAGAAGCTAAACCAGCAGTACAATCTAATACAGTATCGCCTGGTTTCGCTCCAGAATATTTAATCAAAGGATCATGCTCACCCTTCATCAATCGTTTTATGCGAAAATATGAACTGCTAGGATGAAAAAATAAAGGTGAATCTGTATTATTTTCTCCATAATATTTCAGTTCTATTTGTGAAACAATCAATAGAGGTTGATTGTCAATCATTTTTTTTATTTTTGTTATCGTATTTTTTTTTCGAGGTATCCATGTTCCATTCAATTCTTTAGCAAAGACTCTAGATTTTTCAATGACATTAATGGAAGCATCATAAGATGTAGATATAATCATTTCATCACTCACATCACTCTTTTAAACATTTTTTCGAGCTCATACGTAGAGAAACTAATCACAATCGGTCTTCCATGAGGACATGTATATGGATTCCGACAATCGATTAATTTATCTAACAATGCCTCGATTTCACTCGTACTCAGATATTGATTTGCTTTTATGGAAGCTTTACAAGAACACAGAATCGAGGATTTTTCTCTTAATTTTGCAATATCAATAGCTTTTTTCTCTGACAAAAGCCACTCCGCCATTTCTATAATAATTTCTTTTTCTTCCCCTTCTGGAAACCAATATGGATATGAGCTTACTCGAAAAGCCTTACCCCCAAAAAACTCCAATTGCACCCCAACCTGTTCAAAATAATGCAAACGATCCTTTAATACCTCCACTTCAGAAGGAGTGAATTCTAATGTAATAGGCAGCAATAATTCTTGACTAACGGGTTCTGGATTACCAAATTTCTGGTAATAATATTCGTAATTAATTCGTTCATGTGCTGCATGCTGATCTATAAGATATAGTCCTGTTTCATTTTGTGCGATCACATAGGTTCCATGCATTTGACCAATTGGATGCAGCTTTGGAAAATCAGGTAAACCACCTAGTTGTTCCTCTTTTGATTGATTTTGAGAGGAAATAAGTTGATTCACGGCTTCTCTTGAAGTTTTGTTATTGGTTCTAACATAACCTTTATCATCATTTGTATTGTATTTAGGTCGATCATATTGTTTATGATGATGATCAAGATCATCATCCATTGGATTTTGTTTATTACTGTTAGTGTCTGTTAAGAGTCCATCATTTGTATTCATGAACCCTGACTCTTTCGTTGTAGAGTTATCATTAGCTTTATGATTTGAATATAGATTTAATTTTTCCTGAATGACTACTGTTTTATCCTTTTTTGGCTCCTTCGCAGCTGGAATTAATATTTGCTGTTGAAGTAGCTTTCTAATCTCTTGCTCCAAAAACATCATTAACTCTTTTTCCTTACTAAATCGAACCTCGAGTTTTGCCGGGTGTACATTTACATCCAATAGTGTTGGATTCATCTGAATATGGAGTACACAAATCGGATACCTGTGTATGGGTAACAGTGTGTGATACGAATTTAATATCGCTTTATTCAGAAAAGGATTACGAATATACCTACCATTTATGATTAAAGAAATAGCTGAACGATTTGAACGAGTCATTTCAGGCTTTGCTATAAATCCAGATAAATTATAATCCATATTGCTACCTTCTACTTGAACCATCGATTTTGCAATCGTTCTTCCATAAATAGCAGCAATCACTTGCAATAAATCTCCATTACCTAGTGTTTGCAATAGTATTTTTCCATTATGAGTTAAAGTAAATCGAATCTTAGGATACGCTAATGCTAGTCGATAAATAAAATCAGAAATATGACTTAATTCTGTTTGAATCGTTTTTACATATTTCAATCGAGCAGGTGTATTATAAAATAATTCCTTTACTGTAATATCCGTGCCTTTTGAAGCTCTTGTTTCCCCAATTGTCTTTAACACTCCACCTTCATTCACAATTTGATAACCCAAGCCAGTATTTAGTGTAGAGGTGATACATGACATTTTAGAAACAGCTGAAATACTAGGAAGTGCCTCTCCTCTAAATCCAAGACTGCGAATTTGAAACAAGTCCTTACTCGATGAAATCTTACTCGTTGCATGTGGTAAAAATGCTAATTCACAATCCTCTTTCTCAATACCCGAACCATTATCCGTCACTCTGATACTTTGAAGACCACCTTCTTCAATAGAAATATCAATCTTTGAACTACCAGCGTCAATTGAATTTTCCACCAATTCTTTTACTACTGAAGAAGGTCTTTCTACAACTTCACCTGCTGCGATTTGATTCGCTATTTGCTCCTCTAAAATATGAATTTTCCCCATAAAATACTCCTTAATCTACATCAATTGTAATGATATTTTCAGTAAGTCCCCAATTAAATATTGGGAATTGCTCCTCAAATTCATTTAAATCAATGTAAGTTGTTCCGTTTACATTCATTAACCCTTCACTATTCACTGGAAAAGTGGCAGTAGACTCTTCTGTAATGATTTCAACTGCTTTTACGTCTGAATTCCAAGTGATTTCTCCTTGAATGATAGCAGATAAAATTCTTGAAGGGACGAACTTGTTGTCATCTTTTTCAATAACATCAATGATTGTTTTGAATTCTACTCCGTTAAGCTCCCAACGTTCATCCTCTATCGTTACTTTTATATCTTCTGCTCCAGCTTCATATAATCCCGTAATAAGCTGTGCAGCACGATTCTCCACTTCAATATCAGGTGTAATTCCAACCTGATTCACTTTATTTTGATTTGGTGTTAAATATTCATATGTTGTTACTTTCAAAACACCACCATCTGATAAAGGGAGAAGATTCTGCACACTCCCTTTTCCAAACGTTTGCTCTCCAATAATCGTAGCAATTTCATAATCTTGTAAAGCCCCAGATAATACTTCAGAGGCACTTGCACTGTTTCCATTAACTAAAATAACTACTGGGATAGAAAGAGAATTTCCATCTTCAATATTAATCACTTCAGTGTCTCCATTCTGATCACGTGTATACATCAATTTTCCATCTTCAATGAATTGCTCTGCTATTTCTAAAGCTGCATGCAAATAGCCTCCTGGGTTATTTCGAAGATCAACAACTAATCCATCCAAATCTTCTTTTTCTTGAAGTGTTTCAAGTTCTTTCTCAAATAGTTCTCCTGCTTTGTCAGTAAAACTTGTCAATTGTATATATCCAACACCACCATCAAAAGATTCTGATGTGATGACAGGTAATTGAATTTGTTTACGAATAAGTTCAAATCCAATCATCTCCTGGTCTCTTTTAACCGTAATGTTTACAGTAGTGTCTTCAGGTCCCTTTACTTTGCTTATTAATTCACTCATCTTAATGCCAGTCATGGATTCTCCGTTTACTTCTGCAAAATAGTCTCCTGACTTTAGTCCTGCCGCTTCTGCTGGAGAGCCAGGAAATACAATATCAATAAAAATCCCTGATTCATCCTCATTTAGTTGAACGCCAATTCCAACATAATTTTGTTGTAAACTGCTTTCATAAGCATCCCATTCTTCTTCTGTAAAATATTCAGTATATGGGTCATTCAATACTTGCAACATCGCATCTGCCGCGGCTTCTGATAATTCACTTTCACTGACTCCACTTACATGATAATCGCTAAGCTTTTCAAATATTTCAGCCATCTGTTCAAAACTAAATTCATTTTCTTCTGCAAAAACTGCAATTGGTACAAGTAAAGTAATCATCATAAATAAAGCTGTGATCGTGCTTATTTTTTTTAATAATTTCATTGAGTTATCACCTTTTCCCATAATTTTTAACGGTAAGGTTTGCTCTTATGAGTGACTTTTGCGGTTTATGTAAGTGGAAAGAATAAGAGCAAACACAAATTGTATTATAGTTTAGATTTTAAATCTGACAAAATTTGAATAGCTTGTAACGGTGTAATATTTAATAAATCTAATGAACGAAGTTCCTTTTCAATCATGTTATCTTTATTTTCCTTCTTCTGTTTGTTATTTACATTCGTGTTATTATCCTCTAATCCTTCAAATAAGCTCAATTGAATGGTATCAACTGTGTTTTGCATCATAGATTGATCTGTGTTATGTTCCAGCTTAGCAACAGCTGCCTCACGCACTACATCTTCATTCAATCTACCCGAACCCTGATCCACGGAACGAGATTCAAAACTGTTTAACAAAAGATAAGATCTCTCAATAATGGAACTCGGAATACCAGCTATCTGAGCACAATAAATTCCGTAACTTGTGCTTGCTGCACCTTTGATCAATTTGCGTAAAAATGTAACTTCATCTCCACTCTCCTTCACTGACATACTGTAATTTTTTAAGTATGGTAAATGTTTCTCTAAATGTGCCAGTTCATGAAAATGGGTAGAAACTAACGTTTTACACCCTATTTCATTATGAAGAAATTCTATAACAGCTTGAGCAATCGACATGCCTTCGCTTGTTGAAGTCCCTCTTCCTAATTCATCAATGATGACAAGACTTTTGGGAGTAGCCTTATCCGTCATCACTTGGATATCTTTCATTTCTACCATAAACGTGCTTTGCCCACTTACTAAATCGTCAGCAGCTCCAATTCTGGTGAATATCCGATCTATGATTGGGATCGTAGCTTCTGTTGCAGGAACAAAACAACCGATTTGAGCCATGATGCAAATAAGAGAAACCTGTCTCATATAAGTGCTTTTTCCAGCCATATTAGGCCCAGTAATGAGCAACATGTTTTGATTCCCTGATTCAAACAACGAATCATTAGCTATAAAACTCAGGTCTTTGGATATAGATTCAATTACTGGATGCCTTCCCTCTTTAATGTTCAAGTCATAAGATTTTGTCATCACTGGTTTACAGTACTGATATTCTGCACTTACTTTAGCTAGAGATTGAAATACGTCCAGCGTTGAAATGATACCTGCAAGTTTTTGTAATCTTGGTATTTGGATTTTAAGTTCTTTTCGCAATTCATCAAACAACTCATACTCAATTCCAACCATTTTTTCTTCTGCTTCTAGTATTAGTGCTTCTTTTTCTTTTAATTCAGGCGTAATAAATCTCTCTGCATTTGTTAATGTTTGTTTTCTTTCATATCTTCCCTCTGGAATAAGATTAATATTTGCTTTTGTGATTTCTATGAAATATCCGAATACTTTGTTGTAACCGATTTTCAGCTTTTTAATACCTGTAACTTCTCTTTCTCTTTGTTCTAGTTCTGCTAACCATTGTTTTCCATTGACACTGGCTTCACGGAGTTGATCTAAATAATCGTGATACCCTTCCTTAATCATCGATCCTTCTTTTACAGAAATTGGAGGTTCGTTTATAATTGCCTCTTCGATTCGTTCTTTTAAATCTGTACACTGATCCAACGAATGAACAAGCTCTGATAGATTATCTGATCTAGAATCGTTACAAATCTCAATTAATGCGGGAACTTGCTCTAAAGATTTCTTTAAAGCTACAAGATCCCTGGCATTTGCATTGCCATAAGAAATACGTCCAACTAATCGTTCAAGATCATACACATTTTTTAGCTTTTCCCTCAAATCTTCTCTTACGATAAATTGCTGAACTAATGTATCCACCACTTCTAATCTTTCGTTGATGGCAGTTTGGTTCATTAAAGGTTTGTCCACCCACCTCTTCAACAATCGCGCTCCCATAGAGGTCACGGTTTTATCCAATAACCATAACAAAGAACCTTTTTTTGACTGATCCCTTACCGTTTCTACAATTTCTAAATTTCTTCTCGTGAATGGATCAAGTGTCATATATTGATTACGCTCATAAGTGCGAATATTCGTAATGTGTGATAAAGCTCTTTTCTGCGTTTCTTTTAAGTATGACATTAATAACGATATACAATGTTGTGATGATGAGCTTAACGAATCCCATAAATCTGTTGCAAATTGATTCTTAACTGAATGTTCATCCTTGTCATTCCATTCCGTTATTAAAATTGTACGTGAGATTTGATTTATTCTTTCATGTATATAAGGGTATAATGATGCTTCTGATACAATTTCAACAGGAGAATAGGTTCCAATTTCATCTATGATAAAATCCAACGATGTTTGTCCAGAAGTTTCATATAATTCACCCGTTGTTAAATCACATGCCGCTAAGTTATATGTATCATCCAAATGAGAAATACACAAGATAAAATTGTTACTTTCGTCCCCAATCATTTTCCCTTCCATGACTGTTCCAGGGGTAATCACTCTCACAATTTCTCTCTTTACAACCCCTTTTGCTTCCGCAGGGTTTTGCACTTGTTCACAAATAGCAACCTTATAACCTTTATGAATGAGTTTAAAGATATATTGCTCAGCAGAATGATAAGGAACACCACACATCGGTATCTTCTCTTCTGCTCCACCTTCTCGACCTGTTAATGTGATTTCTAGTTCTTGTGCAGCAAGTTTTGCATCTTCAAAAAACATTTCATAAAAATCACCAAGACGAAAAAATAAAAAAGCATCCTTCGCCTTTTCTTTAATTTCAAGATACTGTTCTATCATCGGAGTATATTTAGCCATACCAGACCCCAATCTATTTTTTTTTGTATATTTAGTGTTCAAAAAGTTCAGTTTTCAGCACCAAGAAGATTGTGCGAACAGAAGCTAGTGTATTCCGGGGTCCCTGAAAAGTATTCCGACTACACTTCAAAGTAATACATCACTTTTTGGGGTGTAGCAAGTGTAGAGATTGGTTACATGAGCACCGGACTTCAAATGTGAGTGCAATATTCGATGTCGAAATAGCATCATCGGTCTACATCGTGATCACTACTTTAAACCAGTCACTTCCATGTGACTAGCGTAGTACCAGCACGTCCTGTACCGGCAAAATTGGACTTTTTGAACAACCTCTATTATAGCATGATTTAATAATTCATTTATAGTGATGAAAGCTCAAAAAAGAAAAAACCTACTTTTTAGGTAGGGTATCAAAGGGAGGAATCCTCCAACTTGTTCTAATGTCTAACTGTTCGTTCCAAGATCTCTTTTCAAATAACTGTTTCTTAAATGCCTGTAAATCTTTACTGTAAGTAGCGTATGAATCAAGTCCTTCAAGCTCACTCCAAATCTCTTTCACATAGGGATAGAGCGGTTCTTTGTTGCCATTATAAAAATGGGTCTGAACCGTTTCATCATTTAATGGTCTGCTTTTTAAATTCCAATAATGATCAGTAATTAAACGAGTTAAAGTTAATACCCCTTTTGTAATACTAGGTGTAACAATCCAACTAGGTAAACTTCGATATTCAAATCCACCATGTATTTGTGTACGAAAATCACCTAGAAAACCATATTTGGGGCGTCTTAACAGAGAAGTTCGATCCTCAAGCATCATGATTGGCAGCGTTAAATAATTATCTAGTACTCGTAACAAAAAAGAGTTTAACCATATTTGACTCATATGTATATGTCCGCCTAAAGGCAACCCCTTTACGGGCATTCCTCCAGCCAACCATTCTATAGAAGGATCATTGATTTGTCTTTGTGCAATATGCATAAGCTCAATGATATTGTTTGTTAATTGTTTTGGTATTTTACTTGGACTAGGTCTTAGTTCTGCGATGGGGAAAATCCACTTGTTACCATTTACTACTGAATCGCAACCCACTTTTCCTCTTCGTTTTAAAAAATTAGAAGCAAAGGTGATTTTCCCCTTATCATTACGTAATAAAAATTCAACATCTAAACCAAGTAACGCTTTTTTTGTTCTTCTTCTCTCCTCAATGAGTTCCCCATGATATGAACGAATTGCTTTTGAAAATAGTTCCCCCACGTTGCGATCCAATTTTGGAGTGGGATCCATATCTAAAATTGTACATTTTCTGGCTGAGATTAATCCAACCTTAACAACACCATAATCTAAACCTAATGCATAAATCGCTCTGATTGCATACCGACTTATTAATCTGTGTTGTCTATTCCTTAAATCAAAACTCACTTCACTCTGTGGATAGAGTACATTTTCAGTATGAAGAGAACATCTATACAGAGTTAATACTTTCAAATGAAACACAGGAACTAAGAAAACTTGTAAATAGACGTTTTGGCTAAACGGAGTTTGAACATGAATACCTTGACGATTTAGTATTTTTATTATAAGTTCTTTATCCTTAGCTTTCTCAGTAAAATGGGCAGGATTTAATACTTTGTACTCATCTGATACCTGTGTTTCATTACCCCACTGAATAATCACAGTATCTTTAGACAAGGAATCAGGTAGTTGGGTGCCGTGACGAAATAAGGAATTATTCCATAAACCTTTGAATGCTGGATCATTTCCATGTAACAAAAACAATTGATTCATTTTTTATCACCTGTTTTTTCGCCCATCATATAAATTTATTATATTTTAAAGAGAAAAAAAGGGCTCACGCCCTCTCCAAAACCTCTATTGACACATATGATAAGATAAATACAAAATTTAAATATCATCATCTAAGAGATCTGGATCTAAATCTTCAAAATCTCCGCCGTCATAATCAAAATCGAATTCTTTTTCGCCATCTAGATCATCAATACCATTTTCATTCACTAATACACAAACTTTTGTTTCCGCAACCATTTCCACCTTAAATTCACGCTCAACTTTGATCCGAACAGCATTGCCAGAAGTGACGATATTAGCTTCAACACAACTTGGTTCTTGTGTAGTTTCAGCAAATACTTCTGCAGTAGTTTTTCTATGATTTGGGTCTAGATAAGATAGAGGGACCGCTTCAACATACGATAATGTTTCCTTAGCTACTTCCGTCTGAGAGTTGTTGTCGTAAGAATACCAAAAGTTAATATCATAAGTACCAACTACTTCAATGCCATCATCAGATTTCACCGCTTCATACTGATGGTTGATAAGCCATACCCCCAAAACACTTGTTGGTTTATGAGGTGGAGTAATGGTATGTGTTACTTGTGAAAATTTCCGACCTTTACCACAAACAGCTTTCGTAATTATTTCTCTATACGATAAGTCTTTATCTGTGAGTGACATCCTATAAACCTCCTCCATACAATCATTCTTTAAAATTGTATGCAGGACATTGGTCTATAGTGACAAAAACTTTTTCTTTTCTTTTTTTGCGATGTTCAAATAGTCTTTCAACTCTAAACATAGTTGTAAAATAGCAGATCTAACCTCAAATTCTTTCCGTGTTTTTGGGAGATCCATTTCATTAAAAAGAGTTGCAACATGGTTTAGATCATCTAAAATCCTTCCACTATAATATTCTTCTTTCACTTCCTTGATCAATTCATCAAATACTGCGGCCGTCATTTTCCCCTGAGGAATGGATTCATACACTTGTGCTACTAAGTTCACCATCTTATGCACAGATTCCATTTGCCTGCCCCGCATTTGGAAATAATTCAACCACCCATTTTCTTGACGAAATAAATTATTTTCACTGAACCTTGTAGCTAAATCCAAACCCTCATTTATTTTTTTCTCCACTTCAATCAGTTCTTTTCCATGCCAAATCGTAGAATTATCCTTTAAGTGAGCTGACATTTGTTTGAAAATTTCAGAGAGTAGATCCTCTACCTGCACACGAATGGATTTTAAATCCTTTACTACTTTTGGCATATACAGGAAATTGATGAGTGTAGCAGACCCTAACCCGATTAATAACAGCCATATTTCATTTAGGATCATCTCATAATGGATAGATTGTTCACTAAACACATGAAAAACAATCACAGAGCTTGTTACAATCCCATCCTTCAATTTCATTTTTGCCAAAACGGGATAAGCAAGCAAAATATAAACCCCTAACATCCATATGTAAAAACCAATGATGTCAAAAAGAAATGAAGCTAATAATAAACCTAACACAGAAGCAAGAATACGTTGCAGTACATTCAGTAAACTCCTTCTCTTAGTGACATCAACACCAAGTATAGCTAATAAACCCGCTGAGAGAGGATAATTCAAGTTGAAGTATGTTGCGATATAAATAGCAATGACAGCAGCAACGGCTGTTTTTATGATGCGAATTCCCATGATCTTTCACCTCATGTGATTTCTTTTCTTTAAAGAAAAGATCAGCAAGGATACTTCCCCGCTGAACTATATTTCAAGAATCGTTTTGCTTTTTCCCATTAAATCTCGTATATACCTTTAAATTTCGTTTCTAAATATTTAATAAAGTATTCTGGGTTAATCTCTTCATTTGTCACTTGTTTTATGATTGCAGCAGGTGTCAGTAGTTTTCCATATTGATAAATTTGATCTGATAACCACTGTTTAATTGGCAATAAATCTCCATTTTCAATGTATGTATCAAACTCAGGTAATTGTTTTTGTATTGTGTTCATAAATTGTGCCGCATAAATATTTCCGAGAGAGTAAGAAGGAAAATATCCAAAATCCCCGCCTGACCAATGCACGTCCTGCAATACACCTTCTCCGTCATGAGATGGAGTGACACCTAAGTATTCTGTGTACTTCTCATTCCATGCTTGAGGTAAGTCCGCCACTTTTAAATCTTCATTAAAGAGCGCTTTTTCCAACTCATATCGAATCATTACATGTAAATTGTAAGTTAATTCATCAGCTTCAATACGAATTAAGGATGGTTTCGCTTCATTGGTACCTCTGTAAAAATCTTCAACTGAAACAGTAGCAAACTCATTTGGAAAAACCTCTTTTAAATTATTATAGTATCTTTTCCAGAAAGGTAAGCTCCGGCCAATCATGTTTTCCCAGAACCTTGATTGAGATTCATGGATTCCCATGGAAGCACCAGTACATAACCCCGTACCGATTAGCTCTGGTGAAATATTTTGTTCATATAAAGCATGTCCACCTTCGTGTAAACTAGAAAATAGAGAAAACGTAATATCATTCGGATAATAATTTGTAGTAATTCTGACATCCTTTAAATTTAAATTAATCATAAATGGATGAACAGCTTTATCCAATCGACCCGCTCCAAAATCATATCCCATTTCCTTTAATACAAATAAACTAAACTCTTTTTGCTTCTCCTCACTAAAAGTTTGATGGAGAAAAGTAGTATCTGGTTTATTAGATGACTCAACAATTTGGGTTACTAATGGCACTAGTCTTTCTCTTAGCGTTCCAAAAACTTGATCTAATTGACTTGCTGTAATGTTAGGTTCATAAATATCAAGCAAAGTATCATAAGGTGTCCCTTTCACACCCCAGTACTCAATAAACTTCTTTTTTAATTCAACAACTTTTTCTAAGTAGGGTTGAAATATTGAAAAATCAGATTTTTCTTTTGCCTCTTCCCATACAGATTCAGATTTTGAGGTTAATATAACATTTTCCTTGTATAACTCAACTGGGATTTTTTTATTTCTGTCATAATCCTTTGTATATTCCGTCACCATTCTTTGCTCTGTTTGATTCAATCCTGCAAATATCGAAGCTTCAGATAACTGAGATAAACATTCCCCCATTTGTTCTGAAGTTGAAAGATTAAATTGTTCTGTAGATAACATTCCAATCACTTCAGAACGTCCCTCTACTCCTTTTTTGGGTGCTCCTGTCCTTAAGTCCCAATAAAGAACAGAAAGTGCTTCGTTATATTCATTTATTTTTTTGACTAACTCTTTAAATGTTGTTAATGTTTGTTGACTCATTTAACCACTCTCCTTTTCAAATTAAGTATACAAATAACCTACAATAATATCAAAAGGTATATGAGAGGCTAAAAAATATGATAAAATAACTATGAAGGGCGTGAATACTTATGCAGATTTCACTTACAGAAAACGCTAAAAATGAGATTATGAATAAAGTGAATACAGATCTACAATATATTAAATTAGCTCATGATGCCGAAGGCTGTGGATGTATAATGAGTGGTGTCGCGCAATTATGGATCGTTAATGAAAAAGGTGAATTTGATTTGGAATCTAACTCTGATTCAATTTCAATCTTGTATGATTCAAGACACGAAGTATTTTTTGAAGAAGAAATGAAGCTCGATTATGATTCAAACAAAAAATCCTTTTCGTTGAGCAGTAAACAACAAATTTACAATGCTTCTTTAATTCTTCGCCACAAAGATAGAGAATCAACCGTAAATCCCCTTACGAAATAATGAAAAAGGAGATTGATAGGATTTTACCATTGTATACTTATACATAATTCAAACTAAGATAGGAGAAGAACATATGAGTAATCTAATAGACATATTAAATTTTAATGAACAATTTGTGGAAAATAAGGAATTTGAACAATATAAAACTTCAAGATATCCAGATAAAAAGATGGTGATCTTAACTTGCATGGACACTCGTTTAGTAGAGTTGTTGCCTAAGGCTATGAATCTTAAAAATGGGGATGTAAAAATCATTAGAAATGCAGGAGCAATTATAACACATCCCTTTGGAAATGTGATGCGCAGTATTTTAGTAGCCATTTATAAATTAAAAGCCAAAGAGGTATATGTTATAGGACATCATGAGTGTGGCATGACAGGGTTGAATTCTGAAAGTATGCTGGAGGAAATTAAAAACCGAGGGATTTCTGAGGAAACATTACAAACTTTAGAACATTCCGGTATCCAATTATCCAGTTTTCTAAAAGGTTTTGACAGTGTAACAGATGGTGTGAAAAATAGTGTCTCTATTGTAAAAAATCACCCACTTCTTCCCCCCGAAGTTCCTGTACATGGTTTAATCATTCATCCAGAAACAGGAGAACTTGAAGTTGTAGTGGATGGGCTTAAAGACAAATAGAATCAATTATTTTTCTCAGTATTTTTGTAACTTCTTTCATCCCAAAAAGACTTTTTCTTTTAAAAAGAAAAAGTCTTTTTGGAAACAAGGATAAAATTGGAAACCCCGTTTTTATCCTCCACACAAATATTGATTATTATGAAAAATATTTCAAATCTATGATTTTATTTCAAAATTGAAATTAATCGATCAGGATAATTAGTTATAATACCATCCACACCTAAATCTATTAATTCCTCCATCTCTTCCACGTCATTTATCGTCCAATATTGAACAGCTATATTACGTTTTTGTAACGTTTGGATAATTCGTTTTGATGCTAAATCAATTCCAGACTGCTCTAATGGCAACTGAAAGGCATGAACATCCAGTGATACTAATCGATCTAAATAAAATAGATTAGAAATTACATATTTTTTAACAGTATCGGGTCCCGCTCCGATGGCAATCTCATCGCCTGCCATTTCATGAAACCATACTAATACATTTTCATAAAAAGAATTAATAATTACTTTATCCTCTAGACCAAATTGCTTTATCATTTCGTATACTTTCCCGGTGAGCTCTTTATTTTCAGGTTTAATTTCGATAATCATTGGAAGCTCAGAGAAATTTTCTAATACTTCTTCTAATGTTGGAATCGCAACTCCTTTTCCTCTATAAGAAAAATTCCCTTGCTCATCAACAAAATGATAACCTGCATCTAATTGCTTTAGTTCATCTAACGTATAATCTGCGACATTTCCAGTCCCATTCGTTGTACGGTCTAAAGTTTCATCATGTATAACTACAATTTCACCATCTTTAGTTAAATGAACATCAAACTCTAATACATCTACACCTATTTTCTTAGCGTTTTTAAATGCCGTCAATGTATTCTCAGGTGTGATTCCAGCACCTCCTCGATGAGCTATGACAAGAGGGCTTCCTTCACTTAAAAACATATTTTTCTCTTGTTTTTTGACAGGTAGAAATTGAAAAATAATAAATAAAAAACCGATCACACTTAATATGGAAAAAAACCACTTCATTCTTCGCACTCGTTTTTTACTTTTTGTTATTTCAATCTGAGAATTCATTGCATCACCTATAATCCATTTTTTATTCTAACTTGAATCTATTTTATTCTATCATCATTTTAATTATGGTGATAGATATTATTTGGATGAGATGATCACTGCCAAATCATTTTCAGAAAATATCGGTTTCATAGATTCATCAACTTCCTCTTGGTTTTCAAGCAGCAGAAGGATTAATCATATTCCACTTCTTGAATAAGCATATTCTTATTTCTTCAATCCTCTACTCATTAACTAGCAAGTCATAATTAATCGTCGCCGTTTCCCAAGTATAAATAGATAATTCGTAATCTGTCCCTGCACATTTTTTTCACAAAAGATGGGTTAAAACATAAAACGGTGTCCAAGAAGGTCAGTATAAACCGACTATCTGGACATCGCTTTCATTATTTAATGAACAATGCATCTTTACATATAGTTTTACGTTTATCTATTCAGTTACAACGACATCATAATTAATGGTAAAGTTCTCCCACGTATAGACGGAAAGCTCATACTCAGTTCCTGGCGTTAAATCAATCGTTCTTGAATGAACATTTCCATCTTGAGAAGCCCAAGTAATTCTAGTACCCGTAGCTGCTTCATATAACTGCCAAGTGATCGCATCATTAGCACTTCCAGTGGTTAGTGTAATGGTGGTCGTACCGTTTCCAACAGAAGTAAAGTAATAATCAACGCCTGTGTTGGTACTGCTTAATGTTCCACTTTCCTCAAGGATAGCGCCACTTGGAGGAGTTGTAGATCCGACAGATATGGTAATCGTATCTGTATTCGTAGCTCCCTGATCATCTGTAACTGTTAATGAAACATTATAAATTCCTGCAGCAGTGAAAGTGTGTCTTGTATTTTGACTTGAGCTTGTATCCCCATCATCGAAATTCCATGCATAAGACGTAATGATTCCATCACTATCAGAAGAACTATCTCCAAAGAATGTTACCTGTTCACCGACATCTGCAGTTGCTGTCGAGCTTTCAGGGAAGGCTACAGGTGCATTATTTGGAGAACCACCGCCTCCGCCTGAAACAGAGATCGTATAATCGACAGGAGGATAACCACTCCATGTATAGGCTATAATGTAATAAGTACCTGCAGATAGATTCACTACATTATCCCTTAGAGGTCTAGCAACTACAACCCCACTTGCATCCTCAACTTCTATATTGAAACCCTGACTTGTATAAGTTAAATCAAACGTCACATCACCGCTAGAAGTAACGTTAAATGTAAACCAATCTGTATGATCACCTGCATCTGCATCAAGCGAAGCACTAACACTGTCTGTAAATATACTAGCATCTGACTTTCTATTATTTGGTTCCGTTTCGATACCTGAAGAAGGAGGTGTAGTGTTACCTACAGTAATTGTAATCGTGTCCATATCCGTAGCACCTTCATTATCTGTCACCGTTAAAGTTACATTATAATTGCCGGCTGAAGAGAATGAATGTGTAGGATTTTGTCTTGTGCTTGTAGACCCATCATCAAAGTTCCACTCATAAGATGAAATAGTTCCATCACTGTCAGAAGAACGATCTCCATAGAAAGATACAGTTTGACCTACATCAACATTTGTTACAGAACTTTCAGCAAAGGCTACAGGACGCTCATTAGATGTTCCCCCTCCGCCATCTCCAGTAAGCAAACCATGGAATACAACATCGTATTCAAAATTACCACTTGAATTCACTCTGTAATTTACAAAATATGCTGTGACCGTTCTATATCCACTCCAACCTGTATCCAAGTTTCTTAAGACCTGATTTACAACAGTGTCCATTTCAGATCTATCATTTACTTCTCCGTTTGATCGACCTCCAACATATCTACCTTCTACGGTATAGGTATCCAATAAGTCAGAAGTATAAGTACGTTCTACCACATTGCTTAAACTGATTTCATTTGTGATATCAGAGCTGATAGTTGACAGAGATCTGCTAGAGTGATTAAGCAAATAATCATTTTCAACTAATACGACTCGACCACCATCATCCACCAAATCTTGCACATGGTTTTGATATTGTGCCTCTAAGTTAGGGTCTCTTGATAAATCATCCATATAACGATCAAACCCTGTAGCATCTTCATTACTGATATATTCTTTTACATTGTCAAAAATATCCGGATGATCATTATAAATGAAGTCATAAAATGCATAGGAATAATCATAAATATCCCAAGACCCATAGGTTCCGTGTAAGACTTCATCTAATGTATATCTGTCAGAAGGATTGGAATGAATGTTTCCTATTTTGGTTGATCTGGTATCAATCCCGGTTCTAGTTGCACCTGCGAAAAATTCTCCGCCACCTTCTTCAACCCATACTAAACGGTCGTAATCATATAACGCTGTGTCTCCCCACATACCAGGAACTAAATATCTGCTTTGAAGGAAATGGAAATATTCATGTCTAAATAGTTCTTCTAACTCATAGATACTATCTGTTGGAACTACTCTGTCCCACGTAAAAAACGTACCCCAGCTTTCAATATAAATACCACCATTATCTGTTCCTACTCCATTCAAGTGCCAATTCATACGATATTCATCTCTATCATTATAAATAATAGCTGTTAATATATCATCTGGATTCCCAACTTCAACTGGTTCATTTACTCCATATAATCGATGGAATTGGGCTTTTTCTTCTTTGGTTGCCCAATAAATCCTTTGAATATCTTCTTCAGATACTCTATCCCCTGCTTTAACTATGATTTCTCCATCATCAAAGCTATAGTGATTTCCATAATAGTAATCTTCATAATCCGCAACGATAGAAGCATAGTTAATGTTGCCTCCTAAATCATCAACGGCTGCTGCAAGGGCTAAATATATCCCGCCATAATAAGGATATAAATTTAACGAGTCATTAAATGTGTTTAATGCAAAATTAGCGTTACTATGAAATCTTCCTTCTTCAGTAATCACAAAGACGGCGTTATCAATTAACCATTCATGATCCGTGTTTGCAAACTGATCAAAATTTAAAATATCAGCCACTTCATTAAAAAATGTATCTATCTGTCCATACCACGGAGCTTGTTCAGGAGAGTTGTATGTTCCATTACGATAGTTATAATACATATTGTATTCCGCTCCACTTAATAAAGCATATATTGCATCTGTTTTAGAAAGGTCTGTAATATACGTATCTACTCGATCATTAAAGGATCTAATCACAGAATAAGCCTCATCAAAAATATCTAGATCCGTTGTAGTGTGATTGATTAAATACCCTGTCGCAGCCACTACTGCTTCCTGAGTATCCGTCCCAAGGGTAAAGTTTGGGTTGTTCATCACGGAGAGGGCAGCTGGAGTGACTTCCCCCCTAAAAGATAAATCATCTAAAAATGCCATGTCAGGATCACCATAATCCCATCGATATAAAAAGCCTTTGTTTAACACTTCCATTAATGTAGCAATACCTCTACCATCACTAGTTGTATACTGAGAACCTTTGTATTCGATTTCATCAATAAGATACAAGAGGCGTTGACGATCACTGTAAAAATCAACAACATCTTGACTATACGTCCAAAAATCTGAAATTTCATCCGTACTTATCGTTTCTAATACCCCTACTAAATCTGAATAAGATAAACGAACAAGATCATCAAATGTGTATTCATGATTTGAAGAAATGCTTACCCTTAATTTATCCAATGCCTGTTGTCCATCATTTCTTGGAGGTCTGGTGGGACGATATCGTTCAAGCTTTGAGCTATCTTTTACATGAATACTTTTTTCGTTTTGTTCTGTTTGATCAAACTTTTGAATTGGAAAGACTGGCGCTCGTAGTTCTTGACTCAAACTCTGTTTTTTAGAATGTTGCGCAAAAACACTGTAACTCGAGGGGAAAATAAGGCTGATTGAAAGTAATAAAAGAAACATTTTACCTAATATATTGTTCTTAAATAATTTCACTAGAATATACCTCCGATTTTATAATCTTTCAATAATAACTTTTAAAAAATAACAGAAATATACCACCTCCCTTGGTTGTAAACGCTTACATATCATGTCATGTTTTGTTTGTTCTGTGTAAATATCAATAAACTGCAGGAAAAAGTAGAAGTTCAAAGTTTATATCCATCTATACTTCATCCATTTTTATCATTAACTACAAATGATTTATTTAAGAGAGGATAACATAATATTGAATAATAGTTATCACATAAGTAAAGTGTCTAAATTGAAGAAATTGAATTTATGGTTATTAGAGGTGACAGGATCAAGGATATGGATTTCCTTTGTGGAATGTTCTTGGAAATATTTGAATTGTATAAAATGACGTTGAGTTCTAGTTCCGCTTTATGTAACAGTCCAATACTTACACAGTTTTATCACCACCTTTCATTTTTATAAACGTCTTAATGTATAATGGTATGACCATATTATATGCTAAGTGTGACAATTTTTCAACAAATGTCACACTTTTTTATTTATTAACTGTCATGACACCCCATTAACTCTAGGAAATACCAAAGTATGGATTCAAACTGGACTTGATATCGATAATGCTACTGATTCCAAGTGATAGAGACTATATTAGAGTTACACCTAATCATTTAATAGAGGGCTAGTTTAAATCATTTGAGGATAGAGTTAACTTAGCAAAACATCTCAAACGTTTATCAAATTAGTTTGAGATGCTTTTTAGATTCAGAAAAATTTTAGGTTTGAGATTACTCTTTTTTGTCATCTTTAAGTTTTTGAGTTTTAGCCCATTCTCTCGTTTTGATCACTTCTGTACGATCTCTTAAAGTATGTTTATGAATAAGTTCCTTATGCAAAAGATCACTGGGACTTTGCCAGGATAAATTCTCTTCTTTACAAATTTGTTTGCATCTTTCCATTAATTTATCATCCTTCAATGGAATATTTAAATCTGAATAATTTATTAACTTTGTTGATGTTAGTTCTTTTAATCTTTCCTCAAGCTGGTTTATAAAAGCTTCAGCATTGATGCCTAAAATGTGTAGGTCCTTTGCATTTAGATTAGTGATTGCACTCCGCATCATTTTAACCGCACCGTTGATATTATTTCTACGTTGGTGATACAAGGAAACAGCAACCTGAATCAAACCAACCCAAGCCTCATCCAATTCAGGTCTTTCTTTTTCTTTCCAATATTCTTCTAAAATCTCATGACATTCAAAATAGTCACGTTCAGCATGGAAATATATTAAATAGTCAATGTATTCCTGGGGGTATTGTTTTTGTTGTATCATTATAAAAAGATCCCTCTTTTCTACTTTTGGGGCTAACCATCTAGATATAATTTATATATGCCTCTATTTTATCAAATTTCACATGAAAAAAAATAGTTCATACCACAAGCCATTTTCGTGAACTAAACACACAATTATAATTTTTCTAATAAGAATGTCTGATAAAATAAAAATACCATCCTCATTCATAAGGATGGTATTAATTAATTACTTACTTTATATTCCCACCAGCGTTTTGGTATCGAGCATTAAATTCTTGTAAAAATTGATTTGTAATCTCATCGCTATGAATAATTAATAAATTTTCATCATTCACGTTATTACCATTTTCACTCCAATTAGTAGAGCCAACTATAACTGTAGGATCACTTGTGGTATCTACATCTATTAACATTGTCTTACTATGGAGTTTTCTAGATTCATTATCTTGAAATACCGGCGCAGAATATGCCCAACGATTATTTGGATTTCCATTACTTGACTGTGATGCTGTCCTCCCAGTCATATCAACACTTGCTGACCACCATTGACTCCAATAGCTAGAATCAAAAACTCCTCTTACATCAAATCCAGTTAAAGCACCCTGTAAATCTGAATATGAACCTTCCCATTTGTATTTTAACTCATCTAATATTGGTTGGTCACTCCAAGCGAATATTGTAAAATAGGTACTATATTCAGCCTCATTCTTAATGATATCTTTAACACGACCTAACGCATTGTCACCAGAGGAAAAATACACTTCTACGGTTGTTCCATTAATATCAATACTATGAGTAGTGTTATCTGTTTTACGAGTATTAAAGTCAGAGTTAACCGGGTCAGGAGTTAGTGTACTACTTCCCCACATTTCATTAAATTCAACTTCATAGATCGATGCGAGTTCTGCACTATTTACTTC
Organism: Chengkuizengella sediminis; assembly: GCF_010078385.1. Classification (NCBI taxonomy): domain Bacteria; kingdom Bacillati; phylum Bacillota; class Bacilli; order Caryophanales; family Paenibacillaceae; genus Chengkuizengella; species Chengkuizengella sediminis. Next base: position 489,455 of record NZ_SIJC01000002.1, on the reverse strand, counting down.
AACTACATGCTGTTGATTTCCACCTAAGACCCCATTTACCATATTCTCATCAGTGCCGTATAGACCTGTTACAGTATAGTTCCAACTTCCCGTAAATACCCACTTTTCATCAATAATTGCAAATTTATTATGCATTTGTGTGTTAGGTGAATAGTAGGAGTCAATTCCTTTTTGTTCAGCATTCACAAACATGTGACCTGTTTGATCTGAACTTCCAACTTGAACTGTCACTTCAGGAAAATCACTAAAGTCAGAAGGTAAACCATACTCTATTCTTTTTGTAACATCTTGAACAACAAACATTGGTGAGTCAGAGAATACCTGTATATCATCAGATGTACCAATTACTCCATCTAGACCTCTGACCATTTTTTCTAGATATAATCTCATTAACTCAAATCGTTCTAAGTTACTTGGGTCATCAGCATCTTTGGAGTCAGCAATAAATCGTACATCTACTCCATCATTTGCTTTCAATATTAACGTATCTACAATTTTAGGTAAGTTAATCTCATATGCAGCCATATCTATTACCGTTGTAGCTTCATTTAATCTTTGGATTAAGCGATCTTCTAAATTGATATTATAATTGGCTTGGTTTTGAAAATTTGCGTATTCTTCTAAAGCACATTTATTGAAATAAACATTAATAGCACCTGCTTCATTAGAAACATTGTTTAAACGCTCATCATTAGTATTGCAACCGATGGATTCAATCACCGAGTTCAGTTGATTTGGAGTACCGTAACCTACAGTATAAGTGACACTAGAATTACTCCAGTTGGAGGCAATTGAAGCTGAATTTGAATTAATTCTCTCCATTGTTGTTTTTGTATTATTATCACCTGCGTACCAATCATCAACTACATCTACTAAGTTGTTTTTTTCATCTCTTAACTCTAAATTTTCTCTTGTATTACTTAATGCACCAGTATAAATAATATCTGCAGTTATATTTGGAACAGTAAAATCATCAGTTCGTTCCAATAATAAGTAATCATTAGCAGCAATGGTTCCACTTAATTGAATGCTAGGCGTGCCGTCTATGGCATTTAATGACCATCCATCTAAAGAAATTGGTGAATTTGTATTATTATATAGCTCTATCCACTCATCGTTGCTACTAATATTTGTACCCATCCATGCAATTTCATTAATTACCACATCCCCTTCAGCTGCATTTACTGTTATTACATTAGGAATGCACATAGATAAAATTAATGACAAAACTATGGGAATTATTTTTAATTTATTCATAAATCACAACTCCTTTTATTAAAGTAAAGAAAGCGCTTACATTTCTATTCATAATGATATCATGATCGTTTTTGTATTAATACAAGTAATATCTTACAATTATTTGATTAAGATTCATCTTATAGAAAAAATAACCACTAATTCATTAAAAATAGCCCATTGACTGGGCTATTTACATATACATAAATCATAAATTCTGTTTTTATTTTAAAAATTCATAAGGTAGAGGTGATATTTCATTATTTTTCTTTAAATTTGGTATCTCTTTTTCAGAGTTACTAACTTCCTTTATTTTGTCCACTTCTCTATTTAATTTCTCCATTTTTGCATCTAACTGCATTGCTGTGGTTGCAGCTTCTTTCAGTTCAATTCTCATCTTTTCAGGAATTTCTTTATTGTACTTATAATAAATTTTATGTTCCAAACTTGCCCAGAAATCCATTGCGATCGTTCGGATTTGAATCTCAACATAGATATGCTCTTCTCGATCTGACATAAAAACAGGTATTTCTATAATTAGATGAAGACTTTGATAACCGTTTGGTTTAGGATTTTCAATATAATCTTTATATTCAATAACTTTGATATCTTTTTGTTTTTGCAGCATTTCACTGATTACATAAACGTCAGAAACAAATGAACAAGTGACTCGCACTCCAGCAATATCTCGAATGTTTTCTTTTATAGATGTCAAAGAAAGGTCAACACCTTTCCTTTTCGTCTTTTTAATAATGCTTTCAAGAGACTTTATGCGAGAATTTACATGTTCAAAAGGATCATTTTCATGAATATATTGAAATTCCTGTTTTAATATATCAATTTTCGTAATTATTTCACTTAATGCAAACTTGTAAGGCATCATGAATCTCAATAAATCCGATTTTATTGCTTTAATTTGTTTTATATCTTTAAGATCATTAATCTCACTTGGTAGTTTAATTTCCATTACAATTTTGTCTCCCTTACCTGATTCAACAAAAGAATATTTACATATATAACCGTTCTACACGTAGTATGACTCACTTTGATTTCATTATGCCTACAATAACGAACATGTTATCACTCACCACTAAATTAGTTCTTAAGAATATAGACCACTTAATCGAGATTGTACCTTGCATAATAATTTTTAAAATTTCTATAAAATAGGAGATAACAGACGTGAAATCGCTTCTTTAAACCTAATGAATAATGACCTTTCATTATATTTTTCAATAGTTAGTTCCGAACTTTGTCGTGAATCTTGAATAAACATTTCATCTAATTTTCCCGCCACTTTTTCATCATATACAATCGCATTCACTTCAAAATTTAATTTAAAGCTACGCATGTCAATATTCGTAGTACCTACAGAAGCTACTTCTTTATCCACTACAATTGTTTTTGCATGTAGGAATCCATTCTCATATAGCAAAATCTTTGCACCATATTTTAACAATTCTCCAGCATGTAACAGAGTAGCCCAATACACAAAAGGGTGATCTGGTTTATTAGGAATCATAATTCGAAGGTCAACACCTGTTAATAGCGCCATTTTACAAGCATCCATAAAACTTGCATCAGGAATAAAATAGGGTGTCTGAATATATACACTTTTTTTAGCTGCCATGATTAACTTAATATACATATATTTTAGATGTTCTGTTTCAGAGTGAGGTCCACTATCCACAATTTGAACTGGACTGCTTCCTGTATGTTTTTTATTTTGGAACATAAACTGTTCAATATGATGGTTATACTGTCTTTTTGCTTGATACCAATCTAAAAAAAATCTTCCTTGAATGTGATTTACAGCCTGCCCTTTCATTCGTAAATGAGTGTCTCTCCAGTAGCCAAACTTTTTATTCTTTCCAAGGTACTCGTCTCCGACATTAAAACCACCAATATAAGCTACTTTTCCATCAATAATACACAGTTTTCGGTGATTTCTATTGTTAATACGGAAATTAATTAATTTTAAAAAGGAAGGAAAAAACACTTCAACCTCCCCGCCATTTGAAACAAGTTCTTTAAAAAAGTAAGATTTGATTTTCCTTGAACCAATTTCATCGTACAAAACACGAACTTTTATACCTTCCTTAGCCTTTTTAATAAGTTCATCTCGAAGTTTCAACCCTAGGGAGTCTGGTTGAATGATGTAATATTGAATATTTATTTCTTGTTTAGCAGCTTTTATGTCTCTGAATAATGCGTCAAATTTTTCTTGACCATCATTAAAAATATCAATTTCATTGTCTGTTGAGATTAGAGCAGTAGCTGACTTTAAATTCATTAGAAGTAATTTATTTTGTTCGCTCATTAAATGGTTTTTGCTAAATTCATCACTATACTTTAACTTCTGTACCTGTTCATTTACTGCTGATTTGAGATAATTTTCTTCTTTAGAAGACAAGTGATAAAAGTTCTTTTTCTTCACCTGTCTGCCAAAAAACAAATAACATAAAAAGCCTAAAATAGGGATAAACAAAAATATCATTAACCAAGCCCAAGTTGAAGCAATATTTCTTCTTTCAATAAAAATAACTATTCCTGCAAGTAATATATTTATAATTGTAATCAATGATACAACGATTGTGACGATATTATTTAGTTCCATCTCGATACTCCCTTAACTGCTTTGTGAAAACTCTGATTATAAGACCTTTTCGAGTTTTAGTATTACCAATTATGTATAAAATAAGGAGAAATGTAAAGCTGATTTAATCAAAAGATATTTATAACTTTATGGTTTGACATCAAAACTAGTTGAAAAATGGTTTATTGTTACAATTCTCCTTTTATACGCTATACTATTATAGTAAATATATATCGATAAATACAAAGGAGATGAAAAATGTCAAAAGTATTTTCTATTTTTAAAAATGGTAATTATACGAAATTATTTCTTGCCAATTTAACTTCGCAAATGGGTACTGTAATCGGATTAACTGCTTTTATGTTTTACCTATTAGATCGCTTCTCCAATCAACCTTCATATGCAACGATTAATGAAATGATGTTTTCATTACCAACTTTGTTAGTGTTTTGGATTATTGGAGTTCTAGCTGATCGAATGGACCGGCAAAAAATTGCGATATATACGGATTGGATTCGAGCTGTTCTATCCATTTGTTTTCTAGTATCGATTTGGGTTGGTTGGATTCCATTGATTTTTTTCATCTTATTTTTAAGAAGTGCAGTACAAAAATTTTTCTTTCCTGCTGAACAAGCCATTGTCCAAGGTATTTTGAAAGAACATGAGTATACAACTGCAGCAGGATTAAATCAAATGGTAAACAGCTTGTTTATGTTATTTGGTAGCGCGTTAGGGGCTATTACATATTGGACAGTTGGTATTGAGGGAGCTATTATCGTTGATACTATTTCTTTTGTGTTCAGTGCTCTTCTTCTACACGCCTGTAAAATACCTGAAAATGTCCGCTTGCCAAATGGAAAAAATAAGCTAAAGGATCTTCAACTATCGACTATTTTTAAGGATTTTAATGAAGGAATGCGATATATTTTAAAGAATAGATTGTTATTTTCTTTGGTTATTGGGTTTATTGTCTTTGGAGTAGTTAATGGAGGATTTTCAGTTATCCCCATATTTGTTCTTAAATATAAATTAGCACCAGAAACGTATGAGCAAATGTCCGTTGTTTTAGGGATCGTATTCGGCGCCGCTGTATTGATAGGGAGTATCTTTGCTTCCATTATTGCTCAAAAAGTAAAGCTACATAAGCTTATTATTTGGGGGCTACTCATATGTGGTTTGTTTATAGTTTTATCATCATATACTGAATCACTTCTCATATATTTCTCACTTTCATTCATAGTTGGCTTGAGTCTACCATTTATTAATGTAGCCATTGGGGGCTGGCTTCCAAAAATTGTTGATCCAAAAATGATGGGTCGTGTTCAAGGCTGGCTTGATCCTTTAATGATGTTAGCTCAAACAATAACTTTAGGCTTTATTGCTGTTACCTTCCAAACTATAACAACTATTGAAGGATTATTTTGGCTCGTCGGGGGTTGTACAATTATGGTTGGTATCTTTTACGCCTTTGTATTACCTAAATATGATAAACAACAGACGACTACATCATCTGAACAAAACGTACAAGAGCCTAGTGTGATGTAATCATATGTAAATAACATTGAATTTTTTCTAAAATAGGTTTTTTTACCCATACCGAAAAAACCTCCTCAATAAATTAGATGATTGTTTATACTAATTTACAAAGGAGGTTTTCAGGTTCTTTATGTATCTTGCTTAAAATTAATTAATCTTTGCTTCATTTGTGGTACCATCATCCCATGCACGGTATTCACAAATTTCCCCTTCTTCGCCACAAACATAGTACATTACAAAGTGATTTGTTAACTCGTCAGCACTCCATTCTACAAATAACTGAGCACCTATATCTCCGCTAAAAAACCCTTCAAAATCGATAGCGTCTGATTGAGATTCTGCATCAAAAATATAATTTGGTGACGTAAGTAAGTCATATTTCCACATCACAATATCATCCAATGGAGAAACAAACTCAGCGTATTGATCTCCTAATAATTCAGAGATATCCCCTTTAGATAATCCAATTTGCAAATCATCTTGGATCATGCTGATTTCTTTATCATAAATAGAACTAAATGTTTCTTCTGTAGCTTCCTCTATGACTTGTTCTACTTCTTTGGAAACTTCATCTGTTTCTTCTAAATTTCCCTCTTGATTCAATTCTGTTTCTTCTGATTCTTGAACAACTTCACTATTTTGTGTATTTAATTCAATTTCTACTTCGTCCTCTCCATTACTACTACAACCGTATAAAAACAAACTACTTAAAACTACTGCAAACAACATACGAAATAACGATCGTTTCATCGATTTCTCTTACCCCCATTTAGTTCTGAATGTAATTTTAGCCAAATAATACTGCCTATATATAATAATAGACTCATTAATACGTAAAATGTTGCAAAAAATATCATAAAATGTCCAAATTTTTAGATGAAACCGATGACTTTTATTTACGTATTAATGTTTATAGAACACTCGAGGAGGAATTTAAATGATTGTATCAACAACTAATACACTTCAAAATAAAGAAATCGAATCCTATTTAGGAATTGTCGTAGGTGAAACGATTATGGGGGCAAATATTGTTCGTGACTTTTTAGCTGGAATTACGGATATTGTCGGAGGTCGTAGTGGAACCTATGAAAACAAACTATCAGAGGGGCGTGAAATTGCTCTGGAGGAAATGAAACAAAAAGCAAGCAGATTAGGTGCAAATGCTGTCATTGGAGTTGACCTTGATTTTGAAACATTACGTGATGGAATGATGATGGTTGTAGCTTCTGGAACAGCAGTAAGAGTAAAAGAATAATATATCATTGATGAATAATTTATAAAATAGTTTACATCAAAATTGAGCCTGTTATCTTTCTTTATCTATGAAAATAACAGGCTTTATTTGTACTAATCTTAGTCACCAGGTTAATCACAATAAAATTATTCATCACTAGTAAAACCCAAGGTATGTACGAACCAACTTCCAATAAAACCAATGATCGCACCGATTGAACAAATGATAATTCCTTGCCCAAACTGACTGACAAAATAATAAAACCCTACTCCCCAAGCTAAACTAAATATTGTTTTTAAAATTAAAAAATTTTCTCTATGATAAAAAAACAATATCCCTACAATTAGTATTCCGAAAAGCCACCAAGATTTTAGCATTGCACCAGCAAGAATAGACACGAGTAAAATTTCCAACATGATTAAATTAAAACCCTTTTCAATAATAATCGATTTTGATTTATTTCTTTTCATTTCATTCACCTGCATAGAAAGACCTTCTTTCTTTTAAATCTTAAGAAGGTTTACGCGTAAGATAACAAAAAGGTTTCAGACTTTACTCATTTTTTTAACAAAAACTTCATGATATTGACAATGGATTCTTAAATCAATTGACATCTAATGAAACTTCCTTTACTTTATTATAAAGTAACCTTTCTTTATAATGGTGATTAAACTGAATTTTGGGGTGATAAGATTGGAAAAAGCAACATTTGGTGCAGGTTGTTTCTGGGGAGTAGAGGCAATTTTTCAAAAAATAAATGGAGTATCAAAAACTGAAGTAGGATATTTAGGTGGTACAAAAGAAAGTCCCACTTATCAAGAGGTGTGTACAGGGGGTACAGGACACGCTGAGGTTGTACAATTGGAATTTGATCCAAACATCGTATCCTACGAAGATTTATTAGAAGTATTTTGGGAAAATCATAATCCAACTACACTGAACAGACAAGGACCAGACATTGGCACACAGTATCGCTCAGCAATTTTTTATCATACTGATGGTCAAAAAGAAAATGCAAGTCAATCTAAACAAGAAAAGCAGAATAGTGGAAAATATAAAAAAGAAATTGTAACAGAGATTACACCTGCCTCCACTTTTCATAAAGCAGAGGAATATCATCAAAAATACTTAGAGAAAAAAGGTTTAGACAGCTGTCATTTTTAAAGGAAAATAGATTAAAGAGCTCCTTTATTGGGGGCTCTTTAATCTATTTTTGGCAGCAACAATGTAAATGTTGTACCTTTTATTGAAGATTCTTTTAAAATCAAATCCCCTTTTTGTGCGTTCGCTAATATTTTGCTTAAAGATAAACCTAAGCCTAAACCTCGAACCTTATCTTTTTTCTCCGAACCTCTAAAAAATCTTTCAAAGATATTAGCTTGTTCTTCTATTGGAATGCCTGATCCTGAATCTGTCACATCTATGGCGACAAAATGAGCATCGTATGGATAAACTTTTAAAACGACTTCCTTTTCATCCTTCATAGCAGCTTGACTGTTTTTCAATAGGTTAAAAAGAACTTGTTTCATTCTTAATGGGTCGCCCTCAGCAAAAATATCTTGTTCAGGTAAAGATAAAGTAATTGAAACCTCTTCATCCATCACTTTCCACTGCTTTGCAACAGCTTGAACGATTAAGTTTAAATTCACTTTTTGAAAATCTAAGTGAATAACACCCGCCGCATAAGAATTAAAGTCTAATAAATCCTCTACCATTAATTGAAGTCGATTGGATTCTTGTAAAGCTAAATGAAGAAATTCTTCTTCCTCTTCTTTGGTAACTACTTTATCTTTAACTGCTTGAACTAAACCTGAAATTGAAGTTACAGGTGTTTTAATCTCATGTGTAATTCCCGCAAGTAATTCTGTTCTTAATGTTTCAAGATTTTTTAAACGAGTTGCCATATCTTCAAAAGATTGATTAAGTTCATTTAATTCTTTTTCTTTAAAATTTTTGTTTAACTGAATTTCATAGTTCCCTTGTCGAATTTGCACTGCTGCGTCGGCAACTAAACGAATCGGATTCGTTAGTTTTTTTAATAACCAATAAATAATAATCCAGCCAGTCACACTTAAACTAATAAAACTGATAATAAGAACACTAAATTGAAAATTTGATTTATCTCCTAAAAGGCTATTTTCAGGAATAATCATACTCACATAACCAATAATTTGTTCTCCGCTAATGATGGGGGTCACAATATGATATAAGTCCCCTGTGAAAAGTTTTAACTGTATTTTTTCAGTCGTTTGCTTTTCTACTTCCTTGAAGCTCATTACACGTACTCTAGAACCTTTTAGCCCTTTGATCATACTTCCATCTTGATATAATAACTTCCCAGATGAGTGATAAACTTGAAGTATACCTGCATTATTTATTGAGTTAGAACGTTTGAGCTTCTCCATAAAAAGGGAGAGAGTCCTTGGACTTTCCAAAATCAACTCTTCATTTACTGAAAGGCTACTTGAAATATTTATAGCATCTCTCTCCTTGAGATTCAATTCATTTTGTATCGTAGAATACTTAATCCAATAACCTAAAAAGAACGCGACCATAACAAGAATCAAAACCAAAATAATGAAATAACGAATGGTCCAATATTTCAATAAAGGAACTAGTTTTCTCTCACTGTTCTTTGACACTAAATTGATACCCCAATCCTCTTAAAGTTTTAATTTCTCCCTCTGTTGTAGGCCAATCTGTAAGAGACTTTCGTATTCGTTTTATAGAAAGATCCACAGCTCTATCACTGCCATCATAATCCATTCCCCATACTAGATCAAGTAGTTGTTCCCTTGAGAAGGTCTGGTTTGGATGCTGTACGAAAAAAATAAGTAAAGATAAATCTCTTGGATTCATTTCAATATATTCATTATGTAATGTTACGGAATGTGCTCCTAAATCAACAACTAAACTTCCAAAACGGAATTCCTCGCCCGATTCCATTATTTTATTAGGTCTTCTAAGCACAGCTTTAATTCTTGCAATCACTTCATCAGGATCAAATGGTTTTACGATATAATCATCTGCACCTTTTTCTAAGCCTGATAATCGATTTTCAATTTGACCTAATGCCGTTAACATGATAACAGGACATGTGCTTTCGGTTCTAATTTTTTTCAGGATATCCCATCCGCTTCCATTTGGAAGCATCACATCCAATAAAACTAAATCAGGTTTAACTTTCTCAAATTGTTCCATTGCTTCTATGGCATCATATGCAAGTTCAACTTGATAATTCGCTTTTCGAATATACACCGTTAGTACACGAGAAATAGCAATTTCATCTTCTACAACTAAAATCGTTTTCATGATATACCTCATTTATTATTCATTCTTTATCATCGTAACAATAAGAAGATTAAAAAGAAAGTAACACTTCTTTAACACCCTCTCTGATCTCTTCTATTGATTTATGATCTGTTTCAATGCTTAATGGTAAACCTTCAATATCCAAGTTTAAGTCTGCTGCTTTTTGTAGTAACCATTGCTCCTTATCTTCTTCTGATAATTGTGATGAGGTTTCTCATTACTTATTCCTCCTTTAGTTTTATGTATCTTACACCTATATATTAAATATCTATTGTGTCAGCAAAATGTCCAACTATTCATCTTCAATTAATAAAGAGTCCAAAAGAAAAGAGCAAGGAATCGTTAATTCCCTGCTCTTCTTATTATTTATATGTTCGATTTAAAGAGTAACCTCATGACTCTGGCCTTTTTTAGGAGCCAGTTCTTTCATTTCATCTTTAATTTGATCTACTGTTTTTCCCTCTGTATCAATACCTAGTTTCTGTGCTTTTTCAAACAGTCTCGCTTCACGCTGCTCCTGTAGCTCAACTTGTATTTCTTCAAACGTTTTTCCTTCTGTTTCAATGCCTAATTTTTTAGCATGTTCGAATAACTTCACTTCTTTCTCTTCATCAGATAGTTGATTCCATGATTCTACAAATTTCTCTTGGTCAAATTTTAAACCATTCGAACCTTGACCTCTTTTACCACGTTCTGGAGCAAGTGTTTTTAGTTCCTCTTGGATTTCTTCAATGCTTTTTCCTTCCGTTTCAATACCTAGTTTAGCTACACTTTCAATAAATCGATTTTGCTGTTCTTCCGTTAGTTCATCCCAATTTTCAGCCAATTTCTCTTTCCCGTGTACTGAAGCATACGCTCTTAATTCCTCTTGAATTTCTTCAATGGATTTACCGTTCGTATCAATGCCTAATTCCTCAGCCTTTTCAATCACTTTAACTTCATGAAGTTCTTGAATCGCAGCCATAACTTCCTCAAAGGACTTGCCATCTGTTTCTATACCTAATTTAGCTGCTCTTTCAAAAAATTGATTCTGTTGTTCTTCCGTTAGTCCATCCCATTTTTCAGCTAATTTCTCTGGATTCAATCCTTTTTCTTTTGGTCCATAACCTCTTTTACCTTTAGCACCATTCTCTGAAGCATAAGCTCTTAACTCCTCTTGAACCTCTTCAAACGTTTTACCGTCTGTTTCTATACCAACACTTTGAGCTTTCTCAAACAATTTTGCTTCTATTTCTTCATCCGATAATTGATCCCATGATGTAATGAGCTTCTCCTGATTCATCTTAGATGCTTTCCATTTGTATTGAGCTTCTCCATTTTCATTTTCATTTTCATTTGCAAAAGCACTTCCTACACCTACTGCACTAACTACTAATGTTGCTGCTACTGCTAAAGATAGAAACTTTTTATTCATTTTATTTTCCCTCCAATTTTTTAATGTACATCAGGTACACTTACAATATAAATTTTGAATGTGTCGGGTAAATGTCCAGAAAATGAAAATAACATTAATTTAGAGGTGCATGTCTTGAACGCTAAATATTGAGCATAAAAAATGGGATAAACTATTTCAAATCATTAAACTCAAGACATTAATATGTATAGTTATTCCACTGATTCATGGTTGATTGAATTAAACGTTTTATATCTTTAATTCTATTGGGATTGCACTCTTTTTTATTTAACAAATCACTTAATCCAATGATTTCTAATAGTTTAGCCTTTTTTAACCAATCGTCAGGTAATACACCTCCATTTTCTTTATATGCTGATATAAATGATTTCGAAAACAAACTAGAGGTATTTTCATACCTCAACATATTCCCTACATCTGCTAAAGGCGTACCACTAAAAGAATATTCCCAATCTAATATGGCTGATATATTTGCTTCTTGTTGGTTCATATCTACTAGTATATTTAAAGGATTAAAATCAGAGTGAATTAATGAGGTTTGATGTCCAATATCATCCATTAAATATGAAAATTCATTTACAAAGTTCCAAATATCATTAGTAAATTTATCACCCAACCACTTTTTTGCATTACCTTCAATGGTACTTTCTTTAATAAATTTCAAAAAGGACTCCGAATTGATTTCAAACATCTCACTTATAATTAAATTTTCATCAAAAAAACCACCTTTTTCAAACTGATATGTATGCAACTTAGCTAAGTATTTTCCTATTTGTCTTGCAATTTTCTCAATCGAACTTGCACTTTCATAATTAGTCATAAATTCTTTTAATTGAATACCTTGAATCCAATTGATGATCATAAATGGAGTTTTACATTTCTCACATGAAAAATCTGCGTACAATACTTTTGGAACAGGAAGTTGATCTGCTAAACGTTCATAAATCCTTTTTTCTACTTTTCCTTTAATATCGTCACGAGCATACAAACGTAATACATAGGTTTCATTTAAATTGGTTATGATTTTTAAATTTGAATTGTTTAATCCACCACTTAATGTTTTTACTTCTTTTATTACTCTGCCATTTAAAAATGGTTTAATCATTTCTGTTACTTCATTTTCACTTAATAAAATAAGTTCATTTGAACGTTCCCAATTTTCTTTCAAATCTATCAACTCCTAAAAGATTAATTATCGACCAAAAGCTTCGGAATAATAAATATATATTGACCCTTACATTAATGTTATAGTTTATAATAATTTTACAACGGTAAGGGGAGTTGGATTGCCAAAATGAAGATTGGTGAATTATCTAAATTAACCGGAGTAAGTATTCGATCATTACGTTATTATGAACAAAAAGGGCTCATTACACCCACTAGATTAGATAATGGTTATCGAGAATATCACAAGTTTACTGTTGACGAAGTCAATACGATTCAGTTCTATTTAAGTCTCGGATTATCCACAGAACAAATCTCAAACTTTTTACATTGTGTTTTAAAAAATAAAGAGACATTTTGTAAAGAAGTACTTCCAATTTACAAAGAAAAACTTGAAGAGATAGATAGTCAAATCAAAATGTTAACAAATATTAAATCAAATTTAGAAGAACGAATACGTTCATTTGATTCAGAAATTTATAATGAGGAGGAGCTTAAAAAATGACTGTTAAAAGTATAGCTGAAGTTGATTTCAAATCAAATATAAGTACAGAAGGTATCACATTAGTAGATTTTAGTGCACCATGGTGTTCACCATGCAAAGTGTTGCTACCTATTCTTAATGAACTTAGTGAAGAGATAGGTGAAAACATCACAATACTTAAAATAAACGTTGATGATTCCCCGTCTATTTCTGCCGAATTTGGAGTGATGTCTATGCCTACTGTTGTCCTATTTAAAGATGGTGAACCCGTAGAAAAATTAGTTGGATTAAGACCAAAAAGTGTATACACAACTCTCATTGATAAACACTCATCGAAATAACGAATTATAACAGTAAACCATCTTAATACTTCCTTAGGATGGTTTTTTTTGTAATCGCTAAATAAAACGTATGTTCTCATTATACAATAACGAAGATAAGATTGCATTAACTTTTCTAACATTTAATTTTAGAATTCCTAATTTTCCAGACAAAATTAAAAGACCCTATTTCATCAAGTAGCAATTACTTTATTATTTATTCTCCCTATGAAAGTCTCCATTTAATCACTTCATGAAGTAAATACATTAGTTTATCTCATTTAATATATTAGAAACATTAGTTTTACTTATGATTAGACAGGATATACAATGAAATTAAAGTTAATAAATTCAAACATTTATAATTAATGAGGAGAGGTTAAAATGAAAAAACTAAAAGTATACCATATTGACGCATTTACAACTGAACAGTTCAGTGGGAATCCAGCAGGAGTTGTCCTAGATGCAGATTCTCTGACGATGAATGAAATGCAAAAAATAGCGAATGAACTGAATGTATCTGAAACCGTATTTCTCTTAAAAACGGAGCATAAAGAAGCAGATTTTAAAGTGAAATACTTTACACCTAAAGAAGAAATTAATTTTTGTGGTCATGCAACGGTCGGTTTGTCTTGGTTACTTAGCACTGATTTAGGATGGTCAGAAAAAGCGGAGCAAATCATATTAGAAACAAATATAGGTCTAGTCCCTGTTAAGTGGAATAAAGATGGGAAAGGTGTAACTTCAGTAGAAATGACACAGGTTGCTCCTAAAGTAAAAGAAATCCACTTAGAAAATAGTAAAATTGCAGAAGTATTGGGGTTATCAACTCACGATATCGATGATCGTTATCCAATAAAACTTGCAAGTACAGGAAATTGGCATCTGCTAGTTCCAGTCAAAACTCAAAAAGCGATCGATTCAGCTAAACCAAATTTTAAAAAATTAGCACAACTAAATGAAAATTATAATATAGATACAACACACTTATTTACATTTGATACAGATGAAAAAGATAATGATCTTTATACCCGAGATTTTCTGCCTGCTTTAGGAGTAGATGAAGATCCCGTCACAGGGGCTGCAAACGGAGCATTATCTGGCTACCTAGTGTTAGAGAAAATATTAGACCCCACTACTAGACATCAGCTGAAAATCGCTCAAGGCCATGCGATGAATCGACCCGGTACATTAGATGTTACAATTGAACCTGGAGAAGACCATCCTATTATAAAAGTAGCGGGTGCAGCGGTTGTTACAATCGAAGGTACATTAAACCTTCAAAGTCCTCCCCTTGTCAAAGTTTAAAATTGAAAGTAGTGAACAGTGGCTAAAACTTAATAGTGCACCTAAAGGTAATCCTTTAAAGGGTTATCTTTATTTTTTTAGTACTTTCAATAAATTTTTTGACAGCAAGAGGCACTGATTTTAATGAACTCACGGCTAAACCTATATCACGAAAAATAGGAGGTTCTGGTTTTACTAAAACTACATTATTTAAAGTGTTAGGGAGTGTTAGTTTAGGAACAATGGATATACCTATTCCTTGTTCAACCATTGCAAGAATAGTGTTATTGTTACTAATCTCAAAAGTAATATTTGGTTTTAAGTTATCCCTTTTGAATGATTTCTTTACTAAGATTTCACAACCTGCTTTAGGCATAATAAAAGGTTCCTGTTCGATTTGATTAAGAGTCATTATTTGATGGTTAGATAAAGGATGTTCCTCAGATAGAATAATATATAAGTCATCCTTTAAGATGAACTCTGTATCATAATCAGGACACGGTAATGTAACAAATCCTATATCAACAATTCCAGAAGTAATCCAGTTTTTAATATCATCATACCCACCCTCATATAATTCAATTTCAATCCCAGGGTGTTTCTTTTTAAAATCCTTTAATATTTTTGGGAGTATCTGTGAAGAAACACTTGAGAACGCGCCCACTTTTACCTTCCCAACCTCTATACCTTTAATTAATCCTCTTTCTTGATTTAGTTTTTCATTATGTTCTAAAATATTACGAACATGTTTTAAAATCCTCTCACCTGAATCAGTGACAGTGATTCCATTACGATTTCTAGATAACAAGGTAATATCCAGTTCTGATTCAAGGGATGAAATCGTATGACTAACACCGGATTGTGATAATCCTAATTTCTCCCCTGCTTTTGTGAAGCTACCCGAATTTACAACCTCAGCTAATACTTGAAGCTGAAATATAGTCATATGATCCTCTCCGTATTCTTGATTACATTTTGTGTTTTTATAATACTTGATATGATGCGTAGTCACAATCCTTTATTTCTCAAGGTAGCTTTAATAGGAAACTACGCCTATAATTCCAATAATTCCATTTTAAAGTTAGAGCCATAGCCTCCTACTTTCACTGAGCTGATCTCACCCTGTAGATTAGAAATATGTATTATGATTTCTGATGGTTTTTGCATCGTATAACCTTGTTCCATAGAAAATGTTTGTTTATCTTGTCTTCCCATCAATCTGTTATATTTAGTTAAATAACAAACTAATGCAGCATTTGAAGTACCTGTTGCACTTTCTTCTGGAATATCGTGTAAAGGTGCAAAATTTCTACAATGCGCCGTTGACAAATTATGAATTGTCTCTAATGTAAAAACATGATATCCAGTTACACCATACTTTTCACTTATATTAGTTATCTCGTCCATATTAGGATTCATTTCTTGTAAAACTTGAAGATTATTTACAGGAACTATAATATCTTTTAGACCTGTAGAAACAATTTGAATAGGAAAATGTGGAATGAGGTCTTCTTTATTTATACAAAGTGAATTTGTAATCTCTTGGGCTGATATTACATCTAAAAAAGAAGGTTTATTTTGTTCTAAAAACACTTTTCCATTTGGATAAACTTCTACATTTAAAATGCCTGCTTTCGTTTCTATCTTAAAGTTCCCAGCATCAATTAACCCTTTTTGATTCATTAATGAAAAAGCAGCGACCGTTGCGTGACCACAAATATCTACTTCCTCTTTTGGAGTAAAATATCTAACTTTAAAATCTGTAGAAGTCGAAGAAAAAATAAATGCTGTTTCTGAGAACCCTAATTTCCTAGCAATCAATTTCATCTCACGCTTTTCAAGTTGATCAGTATCTAGAACTACTCCCGCTTCATTACCTCCATTTGAGTTATGAGTAAAAGCACTTAAAATATACACTTGTGTTTTCATCTTCATTCACCTCTATATACTAATTAAATAAGCATAACATTAAACAATATACGATTCTCTATAAATATGAATTTGTAATACCCCATTTTCATGTTTTTTTTTAAATGGGTAAAAATTCAGCCGTGCAAGAATATCGAGATCAATTAAGAAAACTCATTTTAATTGGTAGTGACAAAGAGTTAGCAAACTTTTTAACTGAATTTGAATCTCATTGTCCTATTCGATCTCAACTTTTAGAAGAAAACGGTAACTTTAAGATCATTTATGATCAGCCACTGAAAAGCAACAATTCTTTTATTGATAAACTATTATTAGTCTGTTCATTTTCATTAGGAAGAGAATTAGTGAAACACGGAAGAGCAAGACTCAAGTCATGTACTTCGTCACCTTGCGAGGAAATTTTTGTTGACTATTCCAAAAACGGACTCCAACGTTTCTGTAGTAAAAAATGCTCAACTCGCTTTCATGTGAAGAAACATCGACAAACTAAGAACTCCAACTGAAGTACTGAATTAAGAAATTTATAAAAATTTACTATATGATAAAATAAATATTAGATAGTTTTGGAGTTTCTATTTTAAGGAGTGATTAACACGGAAAGTAAGATTGTGCTATATACTCATACCTAATTGGGGACGATGCCGTTGTCAGTGAAATTGAACATACACTTACCAGTGGAAGGTGGGCCCAAATACGAAGCTATTCCGCCTTACAGTGGCCAATACAAAGAATACAAAATTGGTCTAGGTTCGGATTTTAAGATGAAATATGCTTAGATGAAGTAGGAAACGGAAGTAATCGCTGACCCTAAAGGAACTGGCGGTGAATTTGTCAACGGTTCAATCAAGCCTGAAATAATAATAGAGAATTAAAACGGAACCCAAGCTTCTTGATTTATAACTATAAATCAAGAAAAGGGAGTTTGGGTATGAGTAGAAAAAAAGAGAACTCAGGTTTCTCTTGTGGTTATTGTGGTAGTATAGTGCATCCCCTATCTAATGGGAGTTTCAGAAACCATTGTCCAGTTTGTCTATATTCAAAACACTTAGATGATAAGCCTGGTGATAGAAACAGTGATTGTAAAGGTTTAATGCAACCAATAGGTATAAAAAACAACTCTAGAAAAGGGTTGCAAATCATTCATAAATGTACAATATGTGATCTAGAAAAAGTAAATAAAATTGCTGATTTTGATCATCAATCAGATAGTATTAATAAAATAATAGAATTAATGTAATAACATCTTCCCAAAATTATCTAACATTATTTACAAAATAAATAATTCCCCTAATTCTAAATCACAAGAATTGGGGTTTTATTATGATTATACCTTTTCAACTTTCATTGGAAGATTAAAATGTTTTCTCCATATATATTTGTTCTATATTCTTTTCAAATCCAGCTTCGTTTAGTAAAGAAATAACAACTTGATTTGTATGAGATAAATTCATGATCATTCGTTTACATTTTTGATCAAACGGGGAGAAACAATGAGATAGTAAGTATGCAGCAATTACTTGCTTGTCATTTCGACCCTCTAAGATCTCACATTGATAAAGTATAGTGGATACATGAATACCTTCTTGATTATAATTTTGTTTATACAATGCGTATCCTATACGTTTCCCTGATTTATCTATAACGAGCAATCCTTCCCCTGATTTTACACTTTGCCACTGTGTTTGCCATGGCAACCTATTATTATAAAATGGAACATGCTGAACTTCGCTAGGGTTTACTTTTACTATTTCATATTCTGAAAAATCACCTTTGAGTGGATTGCACTGAGAAGATTCACTACTTCCATATATCAACAGTTGATCTTTTATATCATAACCCATTTTCTGATACAACTTGATTGCCTTTTCGTTTTGCTTAATAGCTTCTAAAGTAGCAATATCCACTCCGTTTTCTTTATAGATGGTGAATATTTCAGTCATCATTAGTTTACCTAATCCTGCACTCCTCAATTCAGGAGCTACACCAGTCCCACCATTCCATGCAACTCTCTGTCCATTTATTTCTCGAATCCCGTTTAATACAAGTCCTATGGGTTCATTATCTTTATATGCTAGAATCGATAATTCTGTTGATAAACCTTCTGATACAAATCGGTTTAAAAAAGAATCCATTGTCACTTGAGCATCCATGTAGTATCCAGTAAACCCTTTATTCCAAGCGGTTACCGCATCTTGAAAAGAACAATCTGATAAACGTTTTGTCGTAATCATCTTCATTTCCTCCCACTAGTTTCTAAAATATAATTTTTTCATTTTTTTAATTATGTCATTTTTATGATCTGACATTTGGGGAATAGAATAACCTAAAAAAAGGGGTGAAGTTACAAATCTCGGCATGATTTTCACATAAATATGCTCATCTATTTTATAAAAAAATAAATTATAACTATTACATCTAATATGGTTCAATAAAAAATGAGTACAGGTTTGAATATATTTCGACATTTGTTCGATTTCATTGATATGATCGTTTTCATCCATCTTCACATTTAGTTCTGTGAATCCTACCAAGGGGGTATCTGAAATAATTAAACTAACCTTCCCATCTTGATCGATTGTTTCGCCATTAAAATGTTCCATTCTTATTTTGTTTTTGTAATCCATCTTATTCAATCCAACAATTTGCATATGAGGATGTCTTATGGTTCCTCCTGATAGCGGACCATGATTCTTATATAAAATAACAGATTTATATTTTCCACTGTTCTGCATTTCAAACCATTTTTCAAATGTAAATCTAAATAAATCTCTTAAGTGAGTTTGTTTATACTCTGATAACTCAGAATGACATTGATCTGTTTCTATTATGATCGTTTGGTACGTATCCTTTAATGTTGGATATTTATTTTCAAGCCAAATGATTGAACCCTTTCTGTCTATCACATTTGTTAATTTCTCTGTATCACAAAAAGGACAGGTTGTATCACGATTTACAATATTCTCAGGTTTATTCTTTGCCAACTTAGAATTAAAACAAAGGACTTTTTGACTTCCCATAATTACCTCCAAATATAAAAGGTTTGAGCATTTCATGAATGAATTTCTATGTTATCCAGAATAGATTTCCTTTCGGACATCTTTTTATTTACAATAACTACGCCTAGTATCACGAAGGTACCACCAACAATAGATAAGAAAGTAGGAACTTCTTGTAACCATAGCCAACCTATTAGAATTGCCATCACTGGAACTAGGTACAAAAATGTAGTTGCTTTAGATACTGGTAACATGGATAACACATAAGCCCATAAATGAGACCTATTCCCAAAAAGCTGATTATAATGCCTATCCATTGACGATAATATAATTTTTCTCCCAAAAAATAAATAGAAAACAACACAGTAAAAATAGGATTTATGTTTACAATGAAACTTGCTATTCCAGCTTCTACTCTTAATTCACCATAGTTTAAAGCTATATTATATAAAGTAATACCTATAAAACCTGTAAGGAAGATCCGAAGCATATCTTTTTTTTCTGGTATTCGAATTTTCTTAATTAGTGCAAAGACTATGAAAATAAATGAAGCCACTATAAACAAATTTTATCTATTTCATTTATTATGCATTGTATAATATGGGTTAAAAAGGGTTAAAACTCACAAAAAATAACCCCTTTTAAAAAAGGAGTTATTTTAATTTTAATTACATCATTTTGCCCATATAAACTTGTTCCAACCTCTTTTTGAAACCAGCTTCATTCAGTAAGGAAATCACTACTTCATTATTCACTGATAGATTCATGGTCAAACGTTGCATCTTATGATCAAAAGGTGAGTAAATATGTGTTAATAAACAGGCTGCAATCTCCTTATAATCCTCCCTTTCAGGAGATACTTCACATTGATAGAGAACAGTAGAAATGTGATCACCTTTTTCATTAAAGTTGCGTTTATATATTGAATATCCTATTGGTTCATTATGTTGATCCAATGCTATGAATACTTCTCCCTCTTTCACACTGTTCCATTGTGTTTGCCATGGTAGCATATTTTTATAAAATGATAGATTTTGAACTTCACGTGGTATCGTTTTTTTCATTTCATACTTTGTACTATCACACTGAAACGGAGTTGAATCAAATGAATCATGATGTGTATAAAACTGCAATCGGTCTACGGTCACAAAACCAAATCTTTTATATAATCGGATGGCTTTCTCATTTTCCTTAATCACTTCCAAAGTGGAAATTTTCACCCCTTCATTTTCGTATATTGCAAGCTTTTCAGTGATTAATCTCTTACCGATTCCTAGTCCTCTATGTGAAGGTACTACAGCAATTCCTCCATTCCATGCAACCTTTTTCCCATCTATGATTCTTATCCCATTTAAAACAATCCCTATAGGTGTATCATCATCATAAGCAATAATAGATAGGTGAGGTGAGGTCTGTTCAGTTACTAGACGTTTTAAAAAGGATTCCATTGTTAGTTGAACATCTAAATAATATCCTGTAAATCCACTATTCCAAGCATGCAGCGCATCCTCTAAAGAACATTCAGATAAACGTTTAAATGTGATCATCTTGTACCCCCAATGTAAAAGTAGAATTATATTTTCTAGAGATAGAGATATTATAAAAGGTTAATTAAGAGTAACTTGTGACCAACTTTATGAAAGGTTCATACTAAAAGTAAAGATGTATTTTATATATTATTATGCTCTATTCAAATATACCTAAAAAGGGTATAATCAAACAAAAAAACAACCCCTTTTAATTAGGAGGCGTCCAATGAAAGATCTATCTTATTTTCAATTAAGGACCTACTTATACCCTAAAGAAATGCAAGAATCTGTTGAGTTTAAGTTGCAAGAACTAGAAACGCTCTGGCATTGCAAAAATAAAAATGTAAAACAAAAAATAAAGAAATATGAAGAAGAAGGTAAACTCATTTATTATCCTGGAAGGGGAAGGGGTAACTCCTCTCGTTTAAAATTTATAAATTCACTTAATCAAGATGTACAAAATGCTGTTTTACAATATATAAATAATGGACAATTGGAGGATGTTTTTCAATTACTTGAACTACAAATTCCGAAATCAAGTTTTGAAATCGTTTTCAAAGAAATTCAAAAGCTGTTTGGTTTGCATTCTATACATCAAGCAGATGATGTCTTACGAACAATTGTGATAAAAACAATTAATACACTAGATCCTATCAATGCCATATTCGATTTTGAAACTTACTTAATCAAACAAATAGGAAGCACATTAGTTACATATGACCAAAATACTGACTCTATCCAACCTCATTTAGCCCACCATTGGAAGGTGGACACAGAAAAGAAAACTTGGACATTTTATTTAAGAAAAGGAGTACATTTTCATAATCAGAAAACGTTAACAAGCGATGATGTCCTATTTACTTTAGAAAGGATTCAAGAAATAACACCTTATTCTTCTTGGCTAATAGAAGATATTGAAAAAGTAGAGTGTCTCTCACCTTATACTATTCGAATATCATTAAATCAATCTAATCCGTATTTTATTCGTTATCTTACCACGACACATCTTTCCATCTTATCTAGAGATGAAGGTTTTGATGAAAATAATTGGATTGGAACAGGACCATTTCAAATCAAAGAGCGCACAAATTCAAAAATTGTTTTAAAAACATTTGATCAATATTTTTTAGAACGACCCATTTTGGATGAAATAGAATTTTATCTTGTACCAAATGAAACTAAACATACGATGAATATTCAGCTTAAAAATAAAAAAGGGGAGATTTCGCCACTACGAAAAGATAAACTAACTGTTGGTTATGAATACCTAGCATTTAATTTTCAGAAGCCTTCAATAATACATCATCCATCTTTTCGAGCCGCATTTTTCCATCTCTTTGACATAAAAAAAATGTGGAGTGACCTAGGACGTAACAATTTGGTGGAAGCCTCTAGTTACTTTCCCTGGAACTCTAACCCCCAAATAAGAGATATAGATTTAGTGAACCCTTTATTAGAAGATTCAGGTTATCAAGGTGAACCATTAACTTTATATTCAAAAAATACTTTAGATGATAGAGAAAGAGCAAATTGGTTAGTGAATGAAGCTGCAGCCGCAGGGATTAAACTACTTAATATAAGTGTATTTATTGAAGAGGTTTTATACACGTCAAAATTAGATCAAAAACCCGATTTAATCTTATCTGGAGAGGTTGCATCCCTTGATTACCATACCTCTTTTCTAGATTCCTTTTATAATAAAGCAAATATAATTCATAGATTTCTAGGTAAGCAACATTTAGATTATATTAAAAAGTATTTGGAAAAGATGAGATTTGAAAGATACTATGAAAAACGTGAGTATTGGATACACAAAATAGAGAATTATATTCGAAAGAATCATCTTCTTCTTTTTCAAGAACATCCTATTAGAAGTATCATGTTACATCCTATGATCCAAGATATTCAATATGGAGGTTTTGGGTTTGATGACTTTCAAAAATCATGGATTGACGAACGGAATGGATAACATAATGAACTTATAAAACAAAGAAAACATCTGAATTAGATGTTTTCTTTGTTTCAATTTATAATTGTGTAACTATGATAGGTTCATCATTTGATATGATGATTGTATGTTCATATTGGGCTACTAAACTACCGTCTGGAGTGTGTAAGGTCCATCGATCATCCGCTTCAACAACGTAATCACTTCCTGTTGATATGAAAGTTTCAATGGCTAACACAAGACCATTCGTTAATAACTGATTTTCTGATCCATTGTTATAATTTGATATGCTAACTGGGTCTTCATGTAATCTTTTACCGATTCCATGCCCAGCTAGATTCCTTACTACGTTAAATTCATTTTCTTTTGCAACTTTGAATATTTCTTTACCAATTTGATTTACTTTGCTACCTCGTTTTGCTTTTGATATCCCTTTATAGAGAGCATCTTCTGCACATTGACATAACTTATTTTTGGTTTCATCAAATGAGCCAATCACGAAACTTGCCCCTGTATCCGCATAATATCCATCCAATTCAGCAGATACATCAATATTAATAAGATCACCTTTTTTTAAGATTTTCTCACCAGGTATTCCATGAGCAACTTCTTCATTCACACTAATGCAAGTCGTACCAGGAAAGTCATAGTCCTTATTTGGGGCAGATTTAGCTCCATTTTGATCCAAAATTTCTAAACCAATGTAATCCAATTCTTTAGTAGTCATTCCTTCAATAGCGTTTTTTATCATCTCTTCTCTAGCTTGAGCAACAATTTTACCGATCTTTGTAATCCCCTCTAAATCCTCAATACTTTCAATAGACATGTTTATTCACCCCATTTATTGTTAAAGTGTACATTTTTTTAAACTCTACTTTTTTTATTTTAATGCTTTATTCCATAATAAAGCTTTCGAAATTGCAGCTTCATCCTCTTTAACATCACCTGGTTCATTCCCTCGTCCAGTAATATAGTCTACAAACTCCATATTCACAAAATTAAAAATGTACTTAAATTGTTGAATTAGAGGTAGAGCTTCTATTTGAGGATTTGCACCACCAGTTACAATAACATAGGCTTTCTTTTTTGACATTTCTTCTCTAAAATCAAATCTTTCATCGCGTAAATATTGGGACCACCTGTCAAAGAAGATTTTCATAGGTCCAGACATACCATACCAATATAATGGAGTTGTGAATATGTAAATATTGTGACTAAATAAAGCCGGTAAAATTTCTTCATAATCATCTTCTACAATACTGAAACCTTCTTTTGTATGTCGCTTATCTATAATAGGGTTTATATTTTTATCAGACAAATAGATCTTATTGTGTTCAATATTATTTAAAATCTGTTCTGATAAAATCTCTGAATTTCCTTCTTTTCTAGAACTTCCGAGAATATTTAATATTTTCATTTTCTCCACCCCTAGTTAGGTTCAAATAGATCAATATACATTTTTACTCCTCTTACGAAACAATTGTTCTTATTATATAAGATGTACAAGATCATATGCAAGAGATTCCGCCAATTCCGCCAATGTCTAATCAATTAAATATTATGCAAAATTGTTTAAGCTTATTGTACATTTCCTTAATTATTGTGATAGGATGAAATAAATTGTACATTGAGGAGAATACAACCATGAAAGCAATCTCATGTTTACCTGCAGCAACTGAAATGATTAACGAATTAGGTCTCGATTCATTTTTGAGTGGAGTAACTTTTGAATGCCCGTCAGATAAACCTAAAGTGGTGAGATCTGTATTAGAAGGAAAGCATTTATCCTCTTCAGAAATTAATGAAATTGTGTCACAACATGTGAAGGAAGATAAATCACTTTATTATATTGAACAAGAATTACTTGAGAAGATTGAACCAGATATCATATTCACCCAACATGTTTGTGACGTATGTCAGGTTGGAACCTCCTATGTTGAAAAAGCCGTTTATCAATTAAAAAAACAACCTAAAATCATTCCTCTTATTCCAAAAAATTTGAAGGAAATATTTGAAAATGTTATCACTGTTGCCAAAGAATTAGGTGCAGAGCAAAGAGGAATTGAATTAGTCGAAGGCTACCTTAAACGAATTAAACACATTCAAAGTAAAATAGAACAAAACAATACACAAAAATCTTCTATATTTTTCATGGAATGGATCGATCCAATATACAATTCAGGACATTGGATTCCAGAGCTTGTACAGCTAGCTGGAGGCAAAGATGCATTAGCATCACCTGAAGGACACTCTAACGCCATACATTTTGAGCAGTTAAAAATTTATGATCCAGAAATCATTGTAATTTCACCATGTGGATATAATGATGAAAAAGCAAAAAAGGAAGTAAAACAATTAGAAGATTTAGAAGGTTGGAAGGAACTTAAAGCAGTAAAAAATAAACAGGTTTTCCTTTTAGATGCGAACTTCTTTACACAACCAAGTATCGGGGTAGTAAAAGGGATTGAGCTTTTAGCTTCACTGTTTCATCCTAATTTATTTCCTACTAATAGCCACGAATGATAATTCTATAGAAAAGGATTTTAGTGGTTTTATTCTAGCACTTAAAATAAGTCCAAAAAATACCGAGATAAAACCATAAAACCACCAAATTCCTCACTTACAGAACATCCATTGTTCTAGTGATCGCTGATAGGCTTTCAATAGCTCTTAAGCCTTTTAATTTAACACAAATACCAATTGTTTATATAAGGTAATATATTCTCTTGCGGGTTTTTCCCAACTTACATTAACCTTCTTAATACTGTTAATTATGCTATGCCAAACCTCTTTATTATGATAACTTTCAACTGCCCTTTGAATCGTAAATAACATATCATGAGCATTATAATTCACAAATGTAAATCCAGTTCCTTCACCAGAATATTGATTATATGGTTTAACAGTATCTTTTAAACCCCCTGTTTCTCTTACGATAGGAACAGATCGATACTGATAGGATAATAATTGGCCTATTCCACATGGTTCATACAAAGATGGCATAAGGAACATGTCTGAAGAGCTGTATATTTTTCTCGCTAATACATCGTCAAATTTTATTACAGTCACCATTTTATCTGAATTTCTCTTCGCAGCATCTTCAAAAAACAGCTCATATTTTTGATCACCTTTTCCCAATATAACAAGTTGTATGTCCATTTCCAATATTTCATCTAACACATGAGCTACTAAATCATATCCCTTTTGCTCAACCAATCGTGAAACCATTCCAATCATAGGAATGTCCTTGTTAACAGGCAAGCCAATTTTCTTTTGAAAACGTTCTTTGTTCAGCCTTTTATTAAATAGTGAGTTTTGATATTTCACTCTCACGTTTGGATCAGTAACAGGATTGTAGCTTTTGACGTCTATTCCATTTAAAATCCCGTACAAATCTTTTTTTCTTTTTTCTATGACACCTTCCAGTTGTTCTCCATAATCAGGGGTTTGAATTTCCTCAGCATAGGTATGACTAACTGTTGTAATCACATCTGCATAGATAATCGCACCTTTCAAACAGTTACCCTGATCAAAAAATTCAAGTGAATCATTAGTAAAATAAGATTCATCTAGATCCGTTAAACTCTTCAATAATTGTTTTGGAAATATCCCTTGGTATTTAAGATTATGAATTGTAAAAATGGTTTTTATATTTCTATATAATGGATTATCAACATATTGCGCTTTTAAACAAACCGGAATCAAACCAGCTTGCCAATCATGACAATGGATGATATCTGGAATGAAATCTAGGTGAGGAATTGCTTCTAATACAGCTTTATTAAAATAAACAAAACGTTCACCATCATCTCCATAACCATACAATCCTGGCCTCTTAAAATAAAATTCATTATCTATAAAATAATAATGAATACCGTTTACTTGAAGCTCTTGAACACCACAATACTGACTTCTCCAATCAAGCTGGATAGTAAATTCAACTTTTGTAGTCATTTGATTTTTAAATTCATCTGGAATATCTCCGTATTTGGGCAGAATCACTCGGATATCTGCACCTTTCTTTTTGATTTGTTTTGGCAATGAGCCAATCACTTCACCCAGCCCTCCTGATTTCACAAAGGGGTCTGATTCTGATGCAACAAATAGTATATTCATGATATACTTATACCTCCTCTCAGATTACTTTTAACTTCTCTGCAATATATGGTGTATTTGGATCACCAATAATCTCCTTATCCATATTTACAATCACATGTTTATCTAAAATTACATTTTCTAAATTCACGTTTTGCTGAATCACAGAGTTAGGCATGATAATGCAGTTTTTGAGTCGAGATCCCTTGCCGACCTCAACACCTCTAAATAAAATACTATTTTCAACTGTACCCTCTATAATACATCCATTTGTTACTAAAGAATTTGAGACTAAGGTGTCAGATTTATAAGTAGCAGGAGCTTCATCTTTTGTTTTTGTATAAATAGAATGAGATTGGTGAAATAATGTATGAAATGTAGATATATCCAATAAATCCATACTGTTTTTGTAATAACTTTGAACTGTATTTATAATGCCTAAATGACCTGTAAATTTATATCCATATACATTCAAAAGATCTAAATTTTTGATCACAGCATCTTCAATAAAATCTTTCCAACCACTAGCGATTGAGGTTTCTACTAAATCTAGAAAGAGATCCTTTTTCATAAGAAACATTTCCATACTGATTTGATCATTTGTTACGTTTGTTTGATTTATCTGAATAGATTTTAGGGTATCATCCGAATTCATCTTAATAGGACGAGCTAGAGAAAATTGTTCTTCTTTGTTGTCTTTATATATTACTGTTATTTGTGCATTATGATCTTTATGAAACTTTAGTATGGGATCAAAATCTATATTACAAACCATGTGAGATTTAGCAAGGATCACATACTCTTCTTTACTTCGAAAAAAATAATCTCTATGACCATAAAAATAATGTAAATCACCTTTGTTTTCTTCTTTCGATTCTTCAAAAAGTGGAGGTAATACCGTCAACCCATGCTGTTTACGATCCAAATCCCACTCCCTACCTGAACCTACATGATCCATCAAGGAACGATACTTCTTCTGTGTAAACATGCATACTTTATGAATTCCAGAATTCACAAAGCTAGATAGGATAAAATCAATAAAGCGATATCTGCCTCCAAAAGGAGTTGAAGCAATACATCTGTTGTAGGTTAACTCTTCAAGTTGATCTATCTCATTGACCAGATTAATGATGCCTATCACATTTTTCATAGAAGCTTCACCCTTTCATATGAATTAGAGTTAAGTAACGATCTCACGGTGCCCGATTAAAGTGATCTCCTTCTGATCCCCTACAACACTGTGATCATGGATAACCGCACCCTCACCTACGATAGATCGGTGAATTGTCACATTCTTCCCAATCTTTACATTTGGCATGATCACAGAATCCCTAATTTCACTGCCTTCTTCTACATTGACCCCATACGAAAGGATTGAATTTTCAACTTCTCCAAATACAGTACACCCCTCATTCACTAAACTATTCCTCACTTTGGCTTTTGAAGAAATAAAATGTGAAGGTTGATTTAAATTTCTTGAGTAAACCTTCCATTCTTTATCATTTAAATTCAGCCGTGAGTCTTCTTTTAATAGATCCATATGTGTTTCCCATAAACTATCAACGGTGCCTACATCTTTCCAATAACTTTCAAAGGAATATGCGTACAAAGCATAATCATTGCCAAGCATATCTGGTATAATGTCTTTTCCGAAATCATGAGTTGAATTGCAATCATTTGCATCAGAAATCAAATTTTCTTTTAAAATTTCCCAATTAAAAATATAAATACCCATGGATGCAAGATTGCTATTAGGATTTTTGGGCTTTTCAGAAAATGAAATGATTTTTTCTTCATCATTCGTATGGATAATTCCAAAACGATTCGCCTCTTTCCAATCCACGCGAATAGTTGAAACCGTTGCTTCTGCATTTTTTTGTATATGATAGTTTAACATCAATTCATAGTTCATTTTATATATATGATCACCAGAAATAACTAGTACATATTTAGGGTTATACTGTTCAATAAAATCAATGTTTTGATAAATTGAATCTGCTGTCCCACTATACCAATCCCCTCCATTTTGTTTTACATAAGGAGGTAGAATAGTCACACCACCATCTTCACGTTCTAGATCCCAAGGTTTTCCTATCCCAATATATGAGTTTAATGCTAAAGGTTGATATTGGGTTAGAACACCCACCGTATCGATCCCAGAATTTGTACAATTGCTAAGTGTAAAATCAATGATTCTATATTTCCCTCCAAAAAACACTGCAGGTTTTGCTAATTTATTGGTTAACGCACCTAATCTATTCCCCTTCCCACCTGCCAGCAGCATGGCTATACATTCTTTTGATCTCATTTTATCTCTCCCTATTAGTAACAATAAAAAATAACAAAACTATTCTATTTCTTTAGGTGTAGCAGGTATTCTTTTAAGCATGATAGTAGCAAGTGGAGGAATGGTTAATTGAATACTAAAGTTTTGAAAATGACAAGCTTTTAAATCCGCTTTAACCGTTCCACTCTTCTGCCCTGTTCCCCCAAATTTCACATCATCACTATTAAATACTTCTTCATAAATTCCAGGCATATTAACTCCAATGTCATAACTTTGGTGCACTAATGGTGTAAAGTTACAAACGACTAGGATGACTTCCTTCTCACACCTCCCCTTTCTAATAAATGAAATAATGCTTTCTTTGTCATTATCCGCATCCATCCACATGAAACCGGAATGATGAAAATCTGACTCCCATAATGCAGATTCTTGTTTATAAAAAGTATTTAAACTTTTTACAAATTGTTGAAACATACGATGCATATCAAAATCTAATAACATCCAATCCATTTGTTCCAAGTCTTTCCATTCATCAAATTGTGCAATTTCACCGCCCATGAAAGTAAGTTTTTTTCCAGGATGCGCCATTTGATAACTATAAAGTAATCTTAAGTTAGCAAACTTTTGCCAATAATCCCCTGGCATTTTATTTAACATGGATTTTTTTCCATGAACGACTTCATCATGTGAAAATGGTAAAATATAATTCTCGGAATACGTATAAAGTAACGAAAAGGTAATTAACTGATGTTCATAAGGTCTAAAAATAGGGTCTGTTTCCATATAACGCAACATATCGTTCATCCAACCCATGTTCCATTTAAAATTAAACCCTAATCCTCCAGCATAGGTTGGAGCACTGACTAAAGGCCTATCTGAAGAGTCTTCTGCCATCATTAATGCATTAGGATAATGATGAAAAACGGCTTGATTCAGTTTTTTAATAAAAGAAATTGCTTCTATATTTTCAGTTCCACCATCTTTGTTCTTTAATTGATGGCCCTGAGGTTTGTCAAAATTCAAACTAATCATGCTGGCCACTGCATCTACTCTGAAGCCATCGATATGATATACATCCATCCAAAACAGCGCATTTGAGATAAGAAAAGAGACGACCTCCGGTTTGTTGTAATCAAAACTCAATGTACCCCACAACGGTTTTTCTGCTTTTATTACATCTTTATATTCATATAAAGGTGAGCCATCAAATTCTCTCAATCCGTGATCATCCTTACAAAAATGACCAGGAACCCAATCTAAAATGACCCCAATTCCATTTTGATGACAACGGTCCACAAAATACATAAATTGTTCTGGCGTACCATAACGACTTGTAATAGAATAGTATCCTGTAATTTGATAACCCCAGGATCGATCATAAGGATGTTCCATAATGGGTAAAAGTTCAATGTGGGTATAACCCATACTCACTACATATTCAATAAGCTTATTTGCTAATTCAAAGTAAGATAAAGTCTCATTATTTTCCTTTCTCCATGTACCTAAATGCACCTCATATATATTCATTGGAGTATTCAGTACATTTTTATGGCGTTTTTCATCTTGCCATTCTTTATCCTGCCATTCATAGAGGTCTAAGGGTTTTACAATGGAAGCTGTTTGAGGTCTTTTTTCAGAATAAAAGGCATACGGATCTGATTTGAGCAGCACTTTATCTTCATTCGTATGAATTTCATATTTGTATATTGTGCCTTCAAATAACTGAGGAACAAACAAACTCCAAACTCCAGTACCTTCTAATTCATGCATTCTGTGTTGCTTACCGCTCCAGTCATTAAAATCTCCAACGACTCTGACTTCTTTTGCATGAGGTGCCCAGACGGTAAAACGAACCCCAACTTCTTCACCTTCACATTTTAAATGAGCTCCAAACACTTTAAAGGCATGATATAAATTCCCCTCTTTAAATAGATCTAAATGTTCAATCGTTGGAAGCAAACCTATCATAAATTCAACTCCTTTTAAAACCAATTAAAAAAATATAACCATGCTCCCAAAACTTCTTTTTATATGTATGAACTTTATAATCGTAATATGAGAAAATTTTTCCATAAAAAATAACTGCGCACCCTTCCAGGCTCACAAATGTTTACAGTTCAATTTTAAAAATATAGACAAATGTACAATTTAGTTAATCTAAACGAATATCCATACCACCTTCACGCGTCCAACATACAATAAATGGAGAACGCATAAGGTGAAGACAATGAAATCTTACGGACAAACAATACAGGATAAATATTGTACGGAAAGGAGTGATCTAATAAATGGCTAAAAAAGCAAAGAAAACTAAAAAACACAAAAAACAGTCCAAAAAACAGTCCAAAAAAAAGTTCAAAAAACCAACAATATCTAAAAGAGAAGTTAATAAACTCGTTGGTAAAGAAATTTATGCCATCAAAAAAGACGGTACTTTATTCGTTGGAAAACTAGTTAAAGTCAAAGGTGGAACCATATATATCAGTCCAAAAAGCGGAAATAAAGCACAGACCAAATTTATCTTACCTTTATTAATGAAAGGTTTGTTAGGTATGGGTAAACTTGGTGGTGGTGGATTAGGAGGGCTTCTTGGTGGCATGTTAGGAGGCGGTGGATCTGGTGGTGGATCTGGTGGCGGTCTCGGAGGAATGTTACCAGGATTATTAGGCGGTATGCTCGGTGGCGGTGGATCTGGTGGTGGATCTGGCGGTGGTCTCGGAGGAATGTTACCAGGATTATTGGGTGGTATGCTCGGTGGCGGTGGATCTGGCGGTGGTCTCGGTGGTATGCTTGGCGGCATGCTCGGTGGCGGCGGTGGCTCACCTGGCGGCGGTCTTGGCGGTATGCTCGGTGGTGGCGGTGGCTCACCTGGCGGTGGTCTCGGTGGTATGTTAGGTGGCGGAGGCAGTGGAGCTCCAGGTGGATTTTTAAACATATAAGTATTTTTCAAAAACTCTAAAAAATTTTTGACAGTTAACATGGATTAAATAAGTTGAACCATCACACTTTTGTTTTAGTTTTTGGGTGCGTTATAAAAATACTTATACGCATCCCTTTTTATATTCATCATTTTTTCTAATTAAAAAAACTTGCCTATGAAAGGAATTGTATGTAAAATTGGACAAGCTAAAACTATTAAAATTGGAGGTTCCCATGGATAAAATTCATCCTATACCGATTATTTTCGAGGATAATCATATTCTTATTGTAGAAAAACCTATAAATATCCCTACACAGCAAGACATTTCTGGTGACACAGATTTATTAAACTTGCTAAAACAAGACATAAAAAAACGATATAGTAAACCTGGAAATGTATACTTAGGATTAGTTCATAGACTTGATCGACCCGTTGGTGGAGTGATGGTTTTTGCAAAAACTTCAAAAGCTGCATCACGGTTATCTAACGCTATTCGAACTCATCAGTTACAAAAAGAATATATTGCAGTTATTCATGGAACTCCAAGTAAACAAAAGGGTAAATTAATTCACTATTTAAAAAAAGATTCAAATATAAATAAAGTGTTTAGCGTTTCAAAAAATGAGAAGGATAGTAAAGAAGCCATACTTGAGTATGAAGTGAAAGGATTTAACAATGGATTTAGCTTCGTATATATTCGTTTGCATACTGGACGCTCACATCAAATTAGAGTTCAATTCTCAGAAATAGGCTGCCCGTTATATGGTGATCAAAAGTATGGAGAGAAGGTCAACAAAAAAAATCAACAGATTGCATTATGGTCAAAAAGAATAAGTTTTTCGCATCCTACCTTAAAAAAAGTTGTTGAGTTTCATTCCACTCCTCCATCCATATATCCCTGGAATATGTGGGAGGACATTAAACCATAATTTTTCTTACTATTGCCAGATATTTAATCTTTATGTAAAATATCAGCAATGGTACATACTAAGATAGAAGGATTTTCTATCTATAAAAAAAGAAGAAGGTAAATATGAAAAAAATATTACTTATCTCACTCATTATTTTATCTGGATGCAGCAATTCTTTTACTGCTGATGATTTAGCACAAGATGAATTTGAACTAACATTAGAAGATGATGATCAATTTAAAGACATTAAAAAAGCTGTAGCTAAACGAAATTACGTACGATTAAATCAACAACCATTAAGTTACTCTACATCAGCTGAACTTTTTGCAGTTGGAGACATTATGATGCATTTCCCACAGATTTCTCATGGATATAATAAAGAAACCGGTCAATATTCATTCGATTCTTATTTCACAGAAGTAAAAGAATTATTTCTTGAAGGGGAGTGGATAGTTGGTAATCTTGAAACCCCTCTTGCAGGTAAAGAACTGGGGTATTCTGGATATCCTCAATTTAATGCACCTGAGCAATTAGCAGATGCACTTAAAAATGCTGGATTTAATATACTTACTACCGCAAACAACCATTCTTTAGATCGACGTGAAAACGGTGTCATCAATACATTGAAGTTTTTAAATGAACGAGAAATATACTCCACGGGAACTGCTGCTTCAAAAGAAGATGGACGAAGATTGTTAATAATCACGAAAAATGAAATAAATATGGGTTTTTTAGCTTATACATACGGAACAAACGGAATTCCTTTACCAGATGGAAAGGATTATTTAGTTAACCTAATTGATCCTGAAAAAATGTCTAGTGATATTCAAAAACTTAAAAGTGAAGGTGTAGATGTTGTTACTGTTTCTGTTCATTTTGGTACAGAATATAAAAGAACACCAAATGAAACACAAAAACAAATCGCAGAACATTTAATCAAAGCAGGTGCAGATATTATTTTAGGCAGCCATCCGCATGTCGTTCAACCTTATGAAATTTTAGAACTTGAAGGTTATGATGGGAAAAAGAAAAAAGGAGTCGTTATTTATTCAATGGGAAATTTCATCTCCAATCAAGGACCTGACCAAGGAACTGCTAAGTACACAGATGTAGGGGTTATTTTCAAAGTTCAGATCCAAAAACATTTCCCAGAAAATAAAATTGAATTGGTTCACGTTGAAACGATCCCAACTTGGGTTCATAAATATATTTCAAATCACAAAAGGAATTATAGGGTTTTGCCAATTGAAAAAATAGTTACTGCAAAAGAAGATGAGATCCTTCCAGCAAACACCTATCCATTGTTAGAGGGATATTTTGAGGAAATCACTCATCATCTAGAATCTCTTAATAAAGTACCTGTAGCAGACGTTTTGAATTGATTAGATATTTGAATAGTTTATCAAAAGGGCTTACTTTATCAAATTTAGTAAAACTCTTGTAAAATCATATCTTTTTTCTGCTAGAACCTCACTATTACTTAAAAATATAATTACAAGTTGTGAATCTAACTCGCGATAAATATATGATGTATATCCTGGTAACAATCCAGAATGTTCAACTCGATTTCCACGTGCAAACCATCCATATCCATATCCATAACCTGTGCTATTTGGGATCTCTATGTAAGAATCGTAACTCTTTTCAATTGTTGCTTTTTTAAATATTTGTTCTGAATATAACGCTCGATCCCATTTTGCTAAGTCATTTACAGTCGTATATAAACCGCCTGCACCAGCAAATAAAAAATACTGCTCATATTGATTTATGATAAATTCTTCATTAATGATCTCATGCCCTTGGGCTTTATTTTTCTGCGTATCCCAATCAATACTATAACCTGAATTTAACATTCCTAATGGTTCAAAAATGTTTTGTTCTAAAAAATCTTCGTATGCCATCCCTGAAACCTGCTCAATAATCATTCCTAAGAAAACATAATTCGAATTACTATATTCATATTTTATTAAAATTAAGAGGTAACTCATTATATGCAGCTATTAATTCTTCTGTAGATGGAAACGAAGTAAATCAAGTTCGATTGATTCAATATTTTTATCTTGTTTTTGATTTGCCTCAATTTTTTCGGCTTTTGACACTTTAATATCATCTGATTCTTTTAATATTTCACTATTTTGTTCAGTTGAGCTGTCAATTGAACATCCGCTTATAATAAGAAGTACACTTATGAACACAAAAAACAAACTCTTTTTCAAAATCATCATCCTTTCAACTTTTTTCTAAATGTATTTAGAAATACATTATTTTAAGTACGTTATACGATTCAAAATGGTTTCAATAGATTTATTTCAATAAATAAATCTATTCCCAAATCATGGTATAATAGAGATTAACACTTTCTTGGAGGTGAACTTCCTTCCACAGCTGACTTTTACCCAAATGCAAGAATTAAATTCACAGGTAAAGTTGGAAGAGAGATTTGGTAATATTAATTCCTACCATAACTATACATCTGAATCACCTATACAAGAACAGATCAGAAGATTTGACTCTGATAGTAAAAGCCCTGAATTAATGCTAAAAAGTCGATCCCCCCTGTTCATTAAGGAATCGACTTTTTTCATTTATTCAACTAAAGTTTCGATTTTCATTTTGCAATTTCCATTATTTAATTACAATTTGGACAATTTCACTACATCCGTAACATGTTCTTCTTTAGTCACAGATATTAGCTGCTTACCAGTTGATTTACGTTCTTGTATAGGCGCTGACTGCGTTGTAAATTGATATTTTTCACCGTTGCTAAGTATGACATTCAAATTTTCTGGTTCCTTTATCAAACAGGCATACATTAATTGATATCCATTGGACCTGACTCGTTTACCTGTTTTGAATTCAAAACTGATAACGCCTTTACCACCGCGTCCTTGCAGCATGTAATCGGAAACTAATGTGCTTTTTCCATATCCACGCTCAGATATTACAAAAACTTCACCTGAATCATTGTCTTTGATCCAAGCAGCTGCAATGACTTCATCAAATTCTTTTAATTGGATTCCTTTAACACCTGCTGATACTCTCCCCATGGATTTCACTTCATTTTCTCTAAAGCGAATACTCATGCCAAGTTTAGTAACTAACAATAAATCGCCCATCTCATCACTTAATTGTACATCGATGATTTGATCTTGATGATTCAATTTACTTGCAACAATTCCGATAGAGCGTTTCGTTGCATAATCTTTTAATAAACTCCGTTTTACCTGTCCATTTTTTGTTACGAATACAAGGGATTTACCTTCTTCTTCAAAATCTTTGACAGGGATGACATTCACGATTTGATCCTCTTTATCAATAGGAATTACATTTACAATCGCAGTACCATTATCCTTCCATTTATATTCCGGAATTTGATGAACTGGCAACATGTAATATTGTCCACTTTTTGTAAAAATGAGTAAGTTTTCAATCGTATTCACTTCTCTAATAAAACGAACCATATCCCCTTCTTTTAAACCTGTGCTTTCAAGTTCACCACCTGAACGTGTAAAGGATAATAAACTACTTCGTTTGATATATCCTTCCTTAGAAACAGTAACAAGTACGTCCTCAGGAGTAACCATGACCTCTAGATTTACTTCTAACTTCTCAACTTCCTCTTGTATATCCGATCTACGATCAATGGCATACTTTTTAGAAATCTCGGTCAGTTCTTTTTTAATCACGTTCATTAATTTTTTTGGACTTCCCAAAATAGCACTTAGTTTTGCAATGATTTTATTGACTTCTACCAGATCTTTTTCTAAAGAAGTAATCTCTAAGTTTGTTAAACGATATAATTGCAATGTTAAAATGGCATCTGCTTGTCTTTCTGTGAATTCATATTTTGCAACTAAATTTTGCTGTGCATCCTGACGGTTTTTGGACGCTTTAATGGTTTCAATGACATCATCTAGGATATTTAATGCTTTGACAAGCCCTTCAAGGACATGAGCTTTATCCTGTGCTTTATTCAAATCATATTGAGTTCGATAAGTCACAACCTCTTTTTGATGTTCAATATATGCTTCAAGGATAGGTTTTAAACCTAACTGTTTTGGTGCTTTATTTACAATGGCAACCATATTAAAGTTATAATTGATTTGTAAATCCGTTTTTTTAAGCAAATATGCTAAAATTCCTTCCGCATTCGCCTCTTTCTTTAGTTCAACTACAATTCGCAGGCCGTCTCGACCACTTTCATCACGTACTTCAGCAATTCCCTCTACTTTTTTCTCTAAGCGGATATTTTCCATAGCGGTTACTAAACGAGATTTTACAACTTGATAAGGGATTTCAGTAATCACAATTTGTTGTTTGCCACCCTTTAAGTCTTCAATGCTTGTTTTGGCTCGTAAAAATATTTTCCCTTTACCATTTGTGTATGCATCCTTAAGACCCTTCTCCCCCATAATGATACCACCTGTAGGGAAGTCTGGCCCTTTCATTTTTTTCATTAAATCTTCTAATGTTAAATGAGGATGATCAATTAAGTCGATACATGTTTCTATTACTTCACCTAAATTGTGAGGAGGAATTTCGGTAGCAAACCCAGATGAAATACCACTTACTCCGTTGACTAATAAGTTAGGAAAACGAGAAGGCAATACAACAGGTTCTTTCATTGTATTATCAAAATTATCCTTAAACAGCACCGTATCCTTTTCGATGTCTCGTAACAATTCAATCGCTATAGAAGATAAACGAGCTTCCGTATAACGCATAGCCGCAGGCGGATCATCATCCATTGACCCCCAATTACCATGACCATCAATTAAAACATGACCCATCTTCCAGGATTGCGCCATACGTACCATTCCATCATAAATAGAAGAATCACCATGTGGATGATAATTCCCCATCACGTCCCCTACTGTTTTTGCTGATTTACGATAAGGCTTGTCCGAATGATTACCTGCTTCATACATCGCATAAAGAATACGTCGCTGTACTGGTTTTAAACCATCCCGAACGTCTGGAATGGCGCGATCTTGAATGATATACTTTGAATATCTACCAAACCTGTCTCCTACCACTTCTTCAAGAAAAGCAGGTAAAAACTGTTCAACTTGGCTCATGTTATCCCCTCTATTCATCAAACTTCGTAAAGTCTACATTTTCAATAATCCATCTTTTTCTTGGGTCTACTTTATCCCCCATTAAAGTGGAAACTCTTTTTTCTGCCATGGCAGCATCTTCAATTTGCACCTGTAACAAGGTTCTTAATGTAGGATCCATTGTTGTTTCCCATAGTTGATCTGGATTCATTTCACCTAAACCTTTATATCTTTGCAGTTCAACATTTTTCCCATATTCCTTTAATGTGACTTGTAACTGTTCCTCAGTCCAAGCATATTTCATAGAAGCTTTTCTTCCCTTTTTAGTCACTTTAAATAAAGGAGGTTGTGCGATAAACACTCTCCCCGCATCAACAAGAGGTTTCATGTAACGATAAAAAAACGTAAGAAGTAATACTTGAATATGTGCACCATCCGTATCTGCATCCGTCATGATTATAATTTTATTATAATTGCATTCTTCCAGTTCAAAGTCAGGTCCTACTCCCGCTCCAATAGCAGCGATGATGGCTCGGTACTCTTCATTTTTTAATATATCTGCAAGTTTTGCCTTTTCAGGGTTCATCGGTTTCCCTTTTAACGGTAAAATGGCTTGATGTTTTGAATCTCTACCTTGTTTCGCAGACCCTCCAGCGGAGTCTCCCTCAACGATAAAGATTTCATTACGAGAATAATCTTTCGATTGTGCAGGAGTTAACTTTCCACCTAAATTAGAGCTTTGGCTTCTTCCTTTTTTCCCAGATCGAACATCTTCCCTTGCTTTTCTTGCAGCAGCTCTTGCCTTTGCAGCTTGGACAGATTTTTTGATCAGCAATTGTGAAACCTTAGGATTCTCTTCAAGAAAAACGGCCATATTCTCTGTTACAACAGCATCAGTTGCACTTCTAGCAGAGCTGCTACCTAGTTGATCCTTCGTTTGACCTACGAATTCTACGTCACCCATTTTAATGTTGATAACGACCATTAGACCTTCTCGTAAATCTGAACCCTCTAGGTTTTTATCCTTTTCTTTCAACAAACCAGATTTTCGAGCATATTCATTCATGATCCTTGTATATGCAGTTTTAAACCCTGTTTCATGAGTTCCTCCACCACGAGTAGGAATCGAGTTCACATATGAGGCAATGGTTTCAGTAAAACCGTCGTTGTATTGAATGGCAATCTCAACTTCGATATCATCTTTATCTCCATGAAAATGAATGACATCATGTAAAACAGATTTATTTTCATTTAAATATTCAACAAATTGTTTTGCCCCACCGTTATACTCATATGTAACTTCTTCGTTTGTACGTTCATCATTTAAATTTATTTTTAATCCGGAATTTAAAAATGAAATTTCCTGTAAACGTTCAGCTAATGTATCGTATTGAATATGAATTCCGTTTTTAAAAACCTTTTGATCTGGTTTAAAGGTAATCTTTGTCCCTGTTCTGCGTGTATTACCGGTCACTTCTAATTGAGTGACAGGCTCTCCAACGTGCTCTTTTCCTTCTTTATCTACCCAATATTCATAACGCTGTTTATGTATTTTTCCATCACGATATATTTCAACTTCCAACCATTCAGATAATGCATTTGTAACGGATGCACCTACACCATGAAGACCACCAGATTTTTTATATCCTGAGCCTCCAAACTTTCCACCTGCATGTAAAATTGTAAATACAACTTGAGGTGTTGGAATACCTGTTTTGTGCATATCCGTGGGAATGCCTCGTCCATGGTCAAAAACTGTGATTGATTCATCTTTATGTATTGTTATATCTATTTGATCACAAAATTTTGCAAGATGTTCGTCTACCGCGTTATCCACGATCTCCCAAACTAAGTGATGAAGTCCTGAATTGCCTGTATTTCCTATGTACATTCCTGGTCTTTTACGGACGGCAACTAGCCCTTCCAATACTTGTATATCATCCGCGCCATATTCAGTTTGTTTTTTTTCTTTTGGCTCCGAAAATAAATCGATTTGTTTCAAAATCTGTCGCCTCCTTGCCAATTACTTCAAACGCTATTTAGCATTATACCATGAAATTAAATTTTTTGTTGAATCGAGAAAAAAACAAGATCATATACCAGACTTCTTGTCTCGCTTGTTTTATGTTCTCAATTTTATTTGAAAATACGCTATTACAGATTATCATTAATTTAATATATCTCGTTTCGTAAAGACAACAAAAGCGACAACGATCGAGATTAACGTCCATACACTTAAGTTAATGAGAGAAAATGAAAGAGTTAGACCTTGAATCGGTGGTACTGCACCTGATAAGTAAGTAACTGTTTGTAAATTCACCATGAAAAAATATTTCGCACTTTCCCAAGAAGATACCATATTTGTTAAAATCGTACCCGCAATCAATGTAGCTAACATGATTCCCATTCCAGCAGCAATACTTCTAACTAATACGGATACCATCATAGCCAAACAAGCTACAACTAAAGATGAAAACCATGCTAATCCTAATTCCATCACTAGGAATTTCCATTGCGGAATAATGTTAATATTATTTAAATTCAATTCTGATCCAATCACTTCAAATCCAGTTAATACTGGCTGCATCCACCCATTGAAACCAAATACAAGACCTGAAATGAGATAACTCATTACGGCTAACAATAAAACAGTAATCGAGACATATAGTGTTAAAGCTATGTATTTACTTAATAACACCTTCCACCTTTTTGTAGGTCTAGTTAATAACAACTTTATCGTTCCTGAAGAATGCTCACCTGCGACTAAATCTGCAGCAATGACAAGTACCAAAAGAGGCAAAAACAAACCTACTGAATTGGCAACAAATTGATTTGTAAATGTGACTCCATTCGGAGAATTTGGATCTATATTTTGATCCAAATGAAGCTGTAACCGTTGAATCTCAACTGTGTACCACCGCTTCCACTCTTCTTGCATTCTAGGGCTGCTCACACGATTTTCATAATCTTGGATTTGCTGTTGAACAACGATTCGCCAGTCCTCTGTTCCCATTTGTTTCTGAACATTTAAAGCAACACGTAGTTGAGCGTAAGTAAAAATAGGTATGAGTACGACCAAAATGAGCACGATGACGAAGAATCTTTTTTTCTTCCATATTTTCAGTACTTCGTTACGAACTAAAGGGTATATATTAGTCAATTTTCTCCCCCTCCGTTAATGTTAAAAACATTTCTTCTAATGATGGTTTTTTGATTTCAATGGTAGTCACTTGTACACCTGATTTGACCATCTGTTCGTTTACTTTAGAAATTTCGTCAGGATTCATTAGCGTTGCAACGGTATGTGAGGAAGAAGATGAATCTATTTCCATATCGTCAAATTGTGTTAGTTCAATGGATTGATATGATTGCAATACCTTTTTCCCTTGTTCTACAGGAGATATTCCCCATAATACTGTACTGTTGGATTGTTCAAGCAGTTCATCCACATTCCCGACCGCAATCACTTCACCCTTTCTAATAATGGCTACTCGATCACACATCAGTTGAATTTCACTTAATAAATGACTTGATATAAAAAGGCTCAACCCTTCTTTAGCCAAATTTCGAATAAAAATCCGTAATTCTTTAATTCCTTGAGGATCTAGTCCATTTGTAGGTTCATCTAAAATCAGAAGTTTGGGTTTTCCTAGTAAAGCTTGAGCTATACCTAATCTTTGTCTCATGCCAAGTGAATATGTTTTTACTTTATCATGAATACGCTGATCCATACCTACAATTTCAACTACCTCTTGAATTCTTTGCTGTGATATATTCGGCAGCATAGCCGCGAAATGTTCTAGATTTTCCCAACCTGTTAAATAGGAATATAGTTCTGGGTTTTCAACAATACAACCAACATTTTTTAAAGCTTCATCGTGTTCGGTTTGTACATTTTTTCCACATACAAATACTGAACCTTCTGTGGGACTAATTAAATCTACCAACATTCTAATTGTAGTCGTTTTTCCCGAGCCATTGGGTCCTAAAAAACCGAAAATTTGACCTTCATAAATATCAAAAGAGATGTCTTTTATAATCCACTTTTTATTTATTTTTTTCTTTAAATGTTTTACTGATAATACAGGTATTTTTTCTGTTACTCCCATCACTCGAACCTCCAATCATAGAAAATGATGAAAATATGTATGAAAAACACATTATTGCAAGGCATTCACAATTCTTTCTCCTATCCGTTTATATCCTTCTTCGTTTGGATGATAAACGTCAGAAGATAAATAGTTTTTGGTGTTTTTATAAAATAAATCATAGGTAGGAATAAATAAAGCTTGTTTATATCCCGTTGTGATTTTAAATACTTCATTGTTCCATTCTTGAACAAATAAAGATATCTCCCCATCCTCATCAATCTCAGTAAAAGGATTAAATAACCCTACGTAAATAATATCTGCCTCTGAATTTAAAGTATGGATTTCTGAAAATATCTTTTTTAAGTTTTCAAGTGCGGGAGACATAGATTCACGAGCAGAATCTATAATAATTTCATTACCAGGTGAAAACATATCATTCCCACCAATTGTCATAAGTATTAAATTTGCTTCTTTGATTGTGGTTCTTGTACCACTTTGAGTCATGATAAAATCTAACAATTGATCTGTTGTGTAACCATCAACAGCAAATGGTCGTAAATACACTGGTTTGTTTTCTTTTTCTTCTAATAACTCTCTCACTACACCAACATACCCATTTTGCGTTTTATCTCCAGTACCCTCTGTTAATGAGTCACCTAAGGACAAAATTACAATCTCCTCATCAGATGGAGATATATCTTCTATAAACTCCTCTTCAGGAGTTGTCAAATTTGAACCACCAGGATATACCACCGTTTGAATTGCATTCACAAATCCATAAATAAAAATTAAGGTTGTTAATAAAGCCACTGTTAAAATAACAGACCATAATAAACGTGACGATTTCAAAGTTCATCCTCCTTAGATCATTGTAAAAACGTAAGTAAGTATGTTGTTTTATCTTACTAATTCTTTATTCCATTTGCAAATTAGCTCAGAAAAAACCTGCAGCGTATGTATTCCATGATTTCTATGGTCATGAAAATAATCTAAACTTCAGGAAGGAAATGATGACTCCCTCCGAACAAATATACCTTCATTAATAGTAATCGAATTTTCTAACCTTTATTACCTAATTATAAATACAATTACAAATAGTTGATCGATCAGTATAAATATGTAATAGAGTAATATCATCGTACCTGTAATCAAACTTATTAAAGATCCAAACCAATGAAAATTTCTCAAAACTAGCTTATATAAGCTCAATCTAATCACCTTTCTTTCTTATCAAATGGAGATGATCATAACCATCCCCATTTTAGATTTTGCCTTTTAGTATTTAAATTATGCAGGAGAAGCCTCATACACCTTTTTCAACCATTCCACTACACTCATTTGCTCTTGTTCGTGTAACTCCTCTACTTCCTTTGTATCGATAATTTGACCATTTCGTATCACAACAATCGTATCCAAAAGTGCCTCTACTTCTTGAATTTCATGTGTTGTAATAATTACCGTTTGTTTATCTAAATCAATATATGAAAGCAAACCTTTTACTACTGAGTCCCGTACCATGGGATCTAGTCCTGAAAATGGTTCATCCAACATAATATATGGAACATCACGTGCTAGTGATAATACGATCTTTAAACGTCCACGATTCCCTTTAGATAAATTTTTCACCTTTTGCTCTGGATTTAATTTCATAAACCCCATAATTGTATATGCTTTATCTATATCAAAATCCCTAAATTGAGTAGAAAAGAAATCTATCGTTTGTTTTACTGTGTACATAGCGTAATACGCGTCAAGTTCAGATAAATAAGTGACAACTTCACTGATTCTTCGGTTGGATGGAATATCATTGACTTTAACTAAACCTTTTGTAGGACGAATTAATCCAGCCATCAATTTCAACATGGTTGACTTTCCGCTTCCATTTTCACCGATAATTCCGATAATTTTCCCTTTAGGTAAAGTTAAATCGACATTTTTCAGTGCTATTTGTGTTAAATAACTTTTTGAAACATTTTCAAAAGTAATCATCCTACTCACCCTCCTTTTGAATGTAATTTTGCAATCCCTTTACCATCTCGTTTTTACTAAATCCCATTTCAGTCATTTGATTTATGAAATTTGATATATGTTCATTTTTCAAATCGTCTCGTAATTGTTGTAGTTTCCCTTTATCTTCCGTTACAAAAGTCCCCTGACCTCTTCTTGATTCCACAATATCCATCCTCTCTAATTCACTATACGTACGTTGTACAGTATTTGGATTCACACCGGATTCAACTGCCATATCACGAACTGATTTTAATTTCTCACCAGCACGTAGTTCATTCCGTACAATCTTATGATTAATTCGATCTGCTAATTGCATATAAATCGGTTTTGTCGCTTGAAAATCCTCCATTTTTTACACCTCAACCTT
Source organism: Chengkuizengella sediminis (assembly GCF_010078385.1). Classification (NCBI taxonomy): domain Bacteria; kingdom Bacillati; phylum Bacillota; class Bacilli; order Caryophanales; family Paenibacillaceae; genus Chengkuizengella; species Chengkuizengella sediminis. Next base: position 444,732 of record NZ_SIJC01000002.1, on the reverse strand, counting down.
CTTCTCAATCATCCATGCTGAAAGAACGAATAATAGTAATGCTAGTAAAACCTCAAATATGTTTTCACCTATATTATGACTTATTCCCATTCCCTCTATATCCATTTCACTATGGTCATTTATTATCTCAAGAACTGGAAACTCGATCGTATATTCACCCCATAATACCAATTGATCATACATATCTGTATATTCTAAACTTAAAGACCCCCATATAAATAATGTGATAAATATAATTAGAACCAACATACTCAACTTCCCGATTCTACTTTTTAGCCCATGGTATATCGTCCAGAAAAACATAATACTAACACCCAAAATTAAAGATATATAAGCAATGTGGGCTACTAAATAAAAGAACAATTTTGATATATCGCCTAAATAAAAACTTAACTCTGATAAAAATGGAATTAAATTTATCGTAATAAGAATAGTCAATAAAACTAGTGAAGTTATCAATGCTATGAAACCATTCACTAATTTACTACCTAATAACACTGTCGCCGCTTGTGGACTATGAAGCCATAAATGTAATTGTTTTCCTTCTTTTCTTAAACTCGTAAATAGATAATCCGCTATAAAAAACACGTGAATACCTAAGGCTATTGCAAGTGGTATAAATTTAATAAAATCATTTTCATTCATCACCCAATTTATATTAGTAGTACTACTAAATCCGATTTCACGAATATGCAAATACCACCCTAAACCAAATGCCACCAAATCAAGTAATAAAAAAATCATAAACCTATTTCTCATTAATAAAAAATCCTTTTTTAATAATCCCATCCAAGAATTCATAAATATCCTCCTTCAATTATATAAACGTCATAATGTTTTAGTGTTCTAGTTACATAGTACACAGTGACAATTCAATTGTCAACTATTAATTAAAATTTAAATTCTCTTCTCCTCAAACACCCATTTTTCTAAAGAAAAAGACCTTTTTGAATGTAGTGAATATAATAAAGAAAACTCGATGATTGGCAAGTCTTTGACGTAGACAGAATCGTATGTTGCTCTTATACTATCAACATTTAAATAAATTTAGTGATAGTGTAAAGAAAACACACTGATTGGATGAAACTGAAAGAGAAAGACAGAGGGGCACTTATACTTTATTCATTAAAATGAAAGAGGGAGGTCCACGATGATCATTCATGTACCTGAAGATGAACCTTCAATTACAGACGCTATCAATGCAGCAATAGAAGGTGATACCATCTATATTTCAGCTGGTTTATTTAACGAAGCAGTGAATATCGGAGTGGGCAAAAATAGAATTCGGATCATTGGTTCTGGGATAGGGAAAACCATCATAGATGGAACGAATCTTGGCTCAAATATGGATGGAATTAATATACAATCTTCTAACTTCATTTCGATCGAAAACTTAACGGTACAAAACTTCAGTCGATTTGGTATCTTTATTCAACATAATGAGAATGTACTTAGCCATATTAAATTAACAGAAAATCAATTTGATGGAGTGTGCATAGAAAGTGGTGCATATCATAATGTTGTTATGCAATGTGAATCTGTTCAAAATGAAAGAGATGGGATTCTTGTCCTTGGAAATCATAATTTTATCATGAAGTGTACAATGCATCATAACAAAGATTGTGGAGTGAATATTCAAGGTAAACATAATCTGGCATTTAACAATATATCAACTGGCAACCATTTTGATGGTTTTTTATCAGATAATGAATATAATATATTTTTATATAATACCTCTTCCAAAAATGGGGAGGATGGTTTTGATTCTGAAAAAGATCTCAATTTTTTATTTTGGAATAAATCAATTCAAAATGAAGATAATGGAATTGAAGTTGACTCAAATTCATTATTGTTAGGAAATGAAAGTAAATATAATAAAAAAAATGGGATAGAGGTTTTTTCTTCAAAAGAAAAAGAAACTCAAAGTCGAATTCTTCAAAATATAATAACCAACAACAATAATATTGGGATTAGCCTTGAGGGGAACGGGAATTTAGTTGATAAAAATACAGTTAGGAATAATGATGGAGCTGGCATTAACATCATAAATGACAGTAATGCCATACGTTCTAATCAATTTCATCAAAACAAAATAAATATTGATAACAAAGGAAAAGGAAATACAATTGACTAACCGTTATTTTCTATAGACCACAAAATCAAAAGTATTTTCATTTCCCTTTACTATATTCATCCCTAAATTATTTAATATATTCTAAGCGAGGGATAGTTATCTTTTATTATCTAGCTTTTCAATCTTCATTTCAATTTCCTTAATATTTAGCTTCATCTCTAATACAGAGGTCAAACCTTCTACATGTTCTTGAATATCAGTTGTATGTTTTTCCACCAATTGTTTAATCCATTTTTTCATCTCTTCTAATACATGTTGAATTAATAATCCTTCATGTTCTCGAATATATGATTCAACGACTGGATTGATTTTCTTTTCCAATTCTAACTTAAGTTTATCTTTTCCTTGCCCTTCAAAAAACACCTTCGGATTTTTAAATTGTTTAACCAGCCAAATCAAATCAATTTCTGTATGATCCAACGACTCCTTTATAGGAGGAGCTTCAAAACTCTGAATAGAAAAGGCTTCTGTTTCATATTGAGGCAGCTTTATAGCTACATGTTCAAAAATTTGTTTATTCATTTCTTTAAGCTGATGATTCATAACATTTTCGATTCTAAGCGTGGTTGCTAAGACCTCCTGTGAGCAATTCATAGACAGCAAACGATTTAACTCATTCCAAGCCGATGCTAATGCTTGTTTTACATCCACTTTTCCTGTCGATTGGAAATCGGATGGATGAAAAGATATATTATATAGTTCCCCGAAACGATACATCACTCGTTGCTTTACATAATATAAAAGCTCTTTTATTTCTTTTATTAGTAACTTTACTTCAGGTTCGGAATGTTCAAAATGATAAAGCCAATCGTTCAATTCAATATTAGATTCTTCTAATTGTTTAACCTTTTGCTTCTTGATTTCACCCTCTTCAAGGGCATTATTTTTCCATTGTTTTAATACGTTTGTCACCCGAGTCAATTCACTATTCGCAGCTTGGATGGTTATTTCGGTTAATTCTTCATTTGTAAACTTAATAAAATCTAATTCGAACGTCGCAATTCCAGAATCAACTGTTACTTTTGCATCACCTGATTGCTTACCTTCTAAAGCTTTTAAACTTGATAATGGATAAATCCTTGGATTTCGAATTTCATGTTGCGCTAAATTATGAGTTACGTGTACTGTTACATCCCTTAGTTCCTGCTCAGATGAAGCCAAGTCAGCTGCATTTAGAATAAAGAACATTTTGTCCAGTTCAAATTGATCCTTTACTCTCCCCAGTTGAAGCAAAAACTCACGATCTGCCCCAGAAAATGCATGATTATAGTATGTTACAAAAAGAATCGCATCAGCACTTTTAATATAGTCAAATGCAACACCTGTATGTCTAGCATTTATTGAGTCTGCTCCTGGAGTATCAACAAGGATCATACCCGAATCTGTGAATGGACATGAGTAATATAATTCGATATGTTCAACATAACATGACTTATTTTCATCAGCCGCGTAACTTTGAAAAGTTCCCAAATCTACTTTCAATTCCTGGCCTAAGTTTGATTGCATTTCATTCCACCCATGTGTGGCTGCCTTTAAGAAAACAAAATGCGGTTTAGCCTTACGATGAATTGAATTTGCTTTTAATTTTAAAATTTGTTGAAAGGATTGATCTAATGTCATTTTTTTAAAACCTAATCGATCCATAGCATATTGAACTTCTTCTTTGAAGACTTCTAACGATTTCAACTTTACTTTAGCAAAACCATGCGACCAATGATCATCTGGCGGCATAATTTTTATTACAGTAGCTGTTGTAGGATTTGGAGAGACAGGAAGCAATCTCTCTCCTAACAAGGCATTAGCAAAGGAGGATTTACCGGCACTAAATGCTCCAAATAATGAAATCGTAAACTTACGGTTACTTAACCGATCTGATTTTTCTAATAATGACTTACTTATTGATTTCATTGCAGGGAGATCTCTTATTACTTCATAAGCCGTATTTATTTTATTTACTGTATTTATTATTTTTTCTTTATTGTCTTTTTTTGAAAAATTGGAGATTAGATTTTTCTGATAGCTAGAACTAGATAATACAATATCCATTGATTCATCTATCTTTTTCACTTCAACCTTATCTATCTTGTTAGCAGCAATTGAAGAGGAGCTAGGAGTATAGTCTTTTAAGTTAGGCAAACAAATATCTTGTTTTTCCCACTGAAAAAGAGAAAATAATTGCTGTTCATATTCCACTTGTTTACTTTTGAGCTCCTGCAATTGTTTAAAATTCACTAATTCATCTTGAATATGACTCATCTCATGTTGAATTTTATTTAACTTCTCTTGATTTGTCTTCTTTGCTATTTCTACTAAATTTTGTGCAACTTCCATTGCTTTTTTACGGTAAATTGCTTTCATTTCCTCGGAAATATGTTTGGAATAGTTTAATGTATATTCATTTGAAAAAGCAGCACCCATATTCACCTGCTGCATTAACCAATCAGGAGATATTTTTATATCCAACTCCTCGATTTTTTCTATTGTTTCTGACTTTAATTGTTCATTTGGTCTATTCAATTTTAGATGTTTAAGTAATAAATCCTTCACATGCCAAGAGATATGTGCTTGTACTTTTTCTGAGAAATCTTCATAAAAATGATGTAATCTTTTTTCCTGTTCTGCTTGGATTTTCCCTCTGGTAGAAAAAAGGCCTAGTTTGAATCCTGGTTGCCGACTTTGTAAATATTCATGGGCTAAATCTCTTGTACCAGCTGGAATAATGTTTGCATTTTGTAAAATACCACTAAGCTCACGTTTTAACTGATCCAAATATGTGTTTGAAGCTTCCTCGATTTCTTTTCTTTGGTTAGAAAGGCTGGACAATTTCTCCAATAGAATATCACTGTTAATATACTCTTTTTCTGAAAGTTCTTGCTTTTTAATTTGATTTTGCTCTTTATACTCCTTTATGTGTTCATTCAAAATAAACTCAATTGATTTTTCCACATTCGAAATAATCAGTTCATCACGAATTTCGGTTAATCTATTTAAATACCACTTCAGTTGATCAAATTCATTTAGAGAAAAATCTTCATGTTTTACTGAAATAAAAAATAATGCTTCAGGATGAATGTCCCAATCAGAAAAGGCCTGATATACACTTTGTTTAAAATCTGAAAATGACAATTCATGGTGCTGGTGTTTATCAATTTGATTTACAATAAAAACAAACTTTTTGCCTTGCTCTTGTAGTCGTTTAGCAAAAGCAAAATTGATCTCAGATTGGACATGATTATAGTCCATGACATAAAAAACGATGTCTGCTAAGTGTAATGCCGATTCTGTGGATAATAAATGAGCTTTATCAGTAGAATCAATACCTGGTGTATCCAAAAAATGAACATGATTTTCAAGCATTGGGATTGGATACTGAATTTCAACAGATTCAATCTCTGAACCATTTTTACTAAATTCCTGTAATTGATCCAATTTTATATTTTGAATACTCTGTTTTGTCTTTTGTTCATTTCTATATTTAATGATTGCCTTAGGCTCGCCATTTGATATAGCCACTAAGTTTGCACTTGTTGGAATGGGACTAGAAGGTAAAATCTCATGCTCACTTAATTTGTTAATTAAACTTGATTTCCCAGCGGAAAAGTGACCACAAAAAGTAATATATAGATCTTTTACTTCCATTTTATCTGCTAATTGCAGTAACTTATTTCCCGACTCCTGCTCATCAGAATGTTTCATAATACTTCTTAACTTATGTATATTTTCAACATATTTATGAATGGTTTCCCCTACTGTTTTCAAAGCTCTTTCTCCTTTAAATTCTAACAAAACTTTTTTCCATGTTTCTCAATCTCTTGAGTGATTTTCCAACGATTTTAACGTCTACAATGAATCTCATGTTTAATAAAAACTCGCCATTTAGGCGAGTTTCTATTAAACATGAACAGAATCGTCATCGTATTCTGTTCAAAAATTATATTTATATTATACCACAGATTCTTTTTCCGGTATCAAAATTTCAAAAACTTCACCATGCTGAAAAATAGTAATATCCTCTTCTTTCACTTTCATAACAACCACTTCTAGTTTATCCCTCATACGATCTATGTACTGCTCTGGAACTTCACCAGAATCACTCACAGTAATTCCTTCAATCACTTTTTCTTCATCTTCAGCTAATGGTGTTTTTAATATTTCTTCAAATATATCGGAAAAATCCTCAAAGCTTTTTGTATATACAGTAATACATTTCATGGTTTCACTACCTTTACAGTTTTTTACTTATCATTCCTAAGATTCTTCTTTTTCATTCTTTTTTTTCCTTCTCTACATAAATCAAGTAAAGGACAGACATCACATGATGGATTTTGCGCTTTGCAATGATACCTTCCGAAAAATATAAGCCTATGATGTGTATCAGTCCATTCTTCTTCAGGAATTTTCCTCATTAGCTTTTTTTCAACTTCAAGAACAGAATCTTTCCAATTTGCTAATGCTAATCGCTTAGAAACTCGTTCCACATGAGTATCAACTGCAATAGCCGGCACTCCAAAAGCGTTGGATACAACTACATTTGCTGTTTTCCTTCCAACTCCAGGAAGTTCTACTAGTTCACTATGTGACCTCGGTATTTCACCATCATATTTTTCAATGATCATTTCACATAATTTACTTATATTTTTCGCTTTATTACGATATAATCCAATTCTTCTAATATCCGACTCTAGTTCAGTAAGAGAAACATTCAAATAGTCCTGAGGAGTTTTATACTTTTTAAAAAGATGAACAGTAACTTTATTCACCATCTCATCTGTACACTGGGCTGAAAGTAACACCGCAATCGTCAACTCAAATGGATTCTCGTGATTCAACTCACAGTGAGCATCTGGAAACATGTCTGCCATTGTATCTAATACATGCCTGATTTCTTTTTTGTTCATGATTCCTCCAATTAAAGTGCAATACTTTTATCTTTGACTTGGCATTAATTCAAATAATATTCCTTTAATGCCTCCACGATAGATTCAGCTACACGATATTGAAACTCATCTGTTAACATTAAATTTTCATCATGTTCGCTTGATAAATAACCGATCTCTAACAATGCAGCAGGCATGTTCGTGTTCTTCAATACTCTATATTCGACTTCTCTTATGCTTCGATCTGGTAATCCTGCTGATTCAACAACAGAGTTATGAATCGTTTGAGCTAAATCTAAACCACGATCAGTCCAATAATAAGTCTCTGTTCCGCTAATATTCAATCTTTCATGAATATTCCCATGAATGGATAAAAAAGCATCTGCTCCTAATTCATTTGCAAATTCAGCACGATCATCCAACTCAATTTTGACATCGTTCGTTCGAGTCATGTGAGGTTGAAACCATGGCTCAGCATCAAGCAAGTCATATAGTTTCTGTGCAAATTCGAGTGTGAAATATTTCTCTTCCCTTGAAGAAACACTACCCGTTGCACCTGGATCATCTCCTCCATGACCAGGGTCTATCACAATAATGAAAGGATCATCAACAATGATCTCTTGATTTGATGACTCGTTATTTGGTTCGGCAGTCGTTACACCTAATAATACCTTTACTTGATTATCTTCCGGAATTCCTATCATACTATACTCTATATTTTCATGTAAATCAATGACGACTCTAGGGTATTGATCCTCAAACAAAGCATAACGAATAGATTTTACATCAGGATGAGTCACTTTAATGATTCCGCTGGCTATTCCAGTTTCTTGATCTATAAAGGATGAGTTAAAAGAACTTTTCTCAAAATCTATTACAATTCGTTCAGGGGCTGGTAAATAAAAGCTTGAAAATTCAAGCGTTGTATTCCCATGAAAAATAATTTCATCGTCCAAAACTTCAATTTCGTATATAGTAGGTTCCCCATTGTTCGTTGGAATCACAATATTATCACTGGTTACAGGTGTCTCTAGTTGTGGTTCGGGATCTGGCTCTGAAGGTGATTGTGAATCTGTTTGTGATCCTGTAACTGTATTTGTTTCTTTTATTGGTTCTAGCTGGGGATTCGGTTTTTTTGTACTTGAAACTTGTATTCCATTCACATTTTTATAAATATAAATAGATTGTGTGAATGCATCCCAAATATACTTCATGCCAAAGTTTTCACTAATTACATCGATAGGTAAAAAAACGGCTCCATCTATGATGATAGGTTTATTTTTGATATCGATCACTGATCCATTTAAATACATCGTACTGCGATCCATATAAATATCTAAATTGATTTGTTTATTTTGTATATTCGCTTGATTATTGTTAGACTTCCATTCAACTTCAGCATCCAATTCTTTAATAAACGATTTAAAAGGGATGTAAAGGTCACCATTCATTTTTTGGGGAGATACATTTAATTTTAATTTCTCTCCATTTACAAACAAAGAGATTGATGATTCACCTGCAATAACCACAGATGGAAATACACTTAAAAATAGTAAAACTGATAATAGGATGGATATACGTTTCATAAGTCACCTCTGTAAAATAGTATTTATGTAAAATAGATTTAATTTTTTTGAAAGAATTCGAATATAGGCCAAAATAAAAAATCTAGTAAATGTTATTTACCACTATATTCTAGCAAATTAAATGATAGAATGACAATATAAATGCGAAATCGACAAACTCTATATTTACTAGACGAGAAAAAATTGGGAAAGTTGCGAAAAATAGGACGAAAAGACTAAAAGACATCAAATTTTAATCCGTTGATAATATATTATTCATCTACAACTGTGACCAAGAAGAAATAGAGGTAATCAACGGTCTTATTCCAGTGAGACCAAGAATTCCCTCTGTTTTCAAAAAATTAAATTTTAAATTTTCGTGAACCAAATATCCATAAGAAGTATCTAATAAGTAAATCCATAAAAGGAGGACATCAGATGGAAAATGAAAAAACTGTAAAACTTGCACAAAAAGGAAGCAAAGATGCGTTTGTTCGATTAATCAAAGAAAATGAAAAATCGATGTACAGAGTAGCTAAATCCTTTTTTAAAAGAGAAGTGGATTGTGCAGACGTGTTACAAGAAACAATTCTAAAAGCTTTCAATTCAATAAATAGTTTAAACGAGCCTAGATATTTCAAAACGTGGTTAATTCGCATTTTGATCAATGAATGCAACAAAATGATGAGAACTAAAAGTAAAATTGTATTATTCAATGAAGTGGTAGTTCAAGAAACTATGAAAGATTCTTATGATTCCATCGAGATTCATGATGCGATCCATTCATTGGAAGAGGATATTCGAACCATCATTGTACTATATTACTTCGAGGATCAACCTATCAAAGATATTGCTGAATTATTAGAAATACCAGAAGGTACAGTCAAATCGAGATTAAACAGAGCACGCTCGAAATTATTAAAATTACTTCAAAATGAAAACGAGAGGAGTATCAGAAATGAAGAACAATAATGTAGACTTAGAAATTAAACAGATTTTGAAAAAAAATGAAACAGAAATTCCTGCTATCGTTCAATCTCGTATTGATCAAACTTTAACAAAGTTACCAGGCAAAAAGAAAAGAAATAATTTTCTCAAAAGATTTTTAATTACGTCATCTGTAACAGCTGCAACGTTTGCATTACTGATAGCTATTTCTGTATCTACTCCCAGTATTACAAACGCTTTAAAACAAATTCCAGTTATTAAATATGTTTTTAATATATTTGAGAATGATGGATTAAAAAGGGCCGAAGAAATGGGTTTAATTTCGAATATTAATGAAAGTGTCACCGATGAAAACATTACGGTCAGTATCATTGAAGTCTTTAATGATGGAATAGATATTTCGGTAGGATATGCCATACATTCTTCTAAAAAATTTAATTCACCTCATATTTTTCCTGATATAGAAATTAAAATGGATGGTAAAACTGCATCTCCAGTATCATTTACTAGTACTGGAGGATTGATAGATGATTATACTTACGTAAATGTGCTTACAATCAATACGGCTCAACCACCATCTGAACAGTTCCAATTAAATTTGACCTTTGAAAAAATTGGAGAAACAAAAGGAGATTGGGAATTTTCCTTTCCAGTCACAAAAGAAATGAGTGAAACTAAAACCATCTTACCGATGATAACAAAAACCTATGGCGATACGACAATTATTATAGAAGAAGTTAATTTCACCCTAACTGCCACTAAAATAAAAGCACAAATTCTTCAACCAAAAGAATTATATGAAACCTATGATGAATTTGAAGTTATAGACGATCAGGGGCAATCCTTACGAACCCAAAGTAGTGGAGTATCATTTGGGAATGCTGAGAATCTAGTCCGTTGGGAAGCTGAATACGAAGCAGTTCAAGAAGTACCCTCATTTATAACCGTTAGGTTCAAAGAGGGACTGGAGATCATTATTCCAGTAGAATAAGATCATCATTAATTATTTTTAAAAAAGAAAACCTCCAAATCCATTTTACAAGTGATATTGGAGGTTCAATAATTAAGCTCTTTGCTCGTAAGCTGCAATTTTATCTTCGTGCTGAAGCGTGAGACCGATATCATCCAATCCTTGCAATAAATACTGACGGCGATGTTCATCTAGATCAAAATCAATTTTTAATCCGATATCATCTGTAATCACTTTATTTTCGAGATCAACGTGAAGTTTATAACCATCGTTTGACGCAGTACGTTGGAAAAATTCTTCTACTTGTTCTTCAGAAAGTTTAATAGGTAATATTCCATTTTTAAAACAGTTATTATAAAAAATATCTGCAAATGAAGGAGCAATAACGACTTTAAATCCATAATCCAAAATTGCCCAAGGTGCATGTTCACGTGAGGAACCACAACCAAAGTTCACTCTAGATATTAAAACAGAGGATCCATTATAACGAGGTTTATTCATTTCAAAATCCGGATTTTTGTCCACACCGTTTTCTAGAAATCTCCACTCATAAAATAAAAATTGTCCAAACCCAGTACGTTCAATTCGTTTTAAAAATTGCTTAGGAATAATCGCATCTGTATCTACATTAACACGATCCACAGGTGCTACAATTCCGGAATGTTGTTTAAAAGCTTCCATTGATCATTCTCCTCTCAAATCTATCAAATTGAGTCTATCGATACTATATATAATTAATTATGATTGAAATTGCCAATCTCTCACATCTACAAAATGTCCTTTAATTGCTGCTGCAGCTGCCATTGCAGGAGATACGAGGTGTGTTCTTCCGCCTCTTCCTTGACGTCCTTCAAAGTTACGGTTAGAAGTAGATGCGCAACGTTCTCCTGGATTTAAGAAATCAGGGTTCATAGCTAAACACATACTACATCCAGCTTCTCTCCATTCGAATCCAGCTTCCTCAAATATTTTGTCTAAACCCTCTTCTTCTGCTTGAATTTTTACTCTACCTGATCCTGGAACGATCATAGCATTAACATTAGAAGCTACTTTATAACCTTTGATAACCTTCGCTGCACTTCTTAAATCTTCGATTCTACCATTTGTACATGAACCGATGAATACACGATCAATTTTAAGTTCATTCATTTGAGATCCAGGTGTTAGACCCATGTATTCAATTGCTTTTTCAGCAGCTTTACGTTCATTTTCAGTTTCAAAATCTGCTGGATTTGGAACTACATCTGTTACATCTGTACCCATACCAGGACTTGTTCCCCAAGTAACTTGTGGTACTAATGATTCAGCATCAAAATCTACAACGCGATCATAAACAGTACCTTTATCCGTTGCTAAACTTTTCCAATCTTCTACAGCACGATCAAAATCCTCACCATGAGGTACATGTGCTCTACCTTTTAAATATTCAAAAGTTGTTTCGTCTGGCGTAATCAAACCTGCTCTAGCTCCAGCTTCAATAGACATGTTACATACGGTCATTCTTTCTTCCATGGAAAGAGCACGAATGGCTTCACCTGTATATTCAACAACATAACCTGTAGCAAAATCTGTACCATATTTAGCGATAACACCTAAAATAAGGTCTTTAGCTGTGATTCCAGGATTTAATTTACCATTAATTCGTACTTCTAAAGTTTTAGGTTTTGTTTGTTGTAAACATTGTGTTGCAAGCACATGTTCAACTTCACTTGTACCGATTCCAAACGCAAGTGCACCAAACGCACCATGTGTTGATGTATGACTATCACCACAAACAATGGTTTTACCAGGGTGTGTTAACCCGAGCTCTGGACCCATGACATGAACTACACCTTGATCCAAACTATTTAAGTCATATAATGTGACTCCAAATTCTTCACAGTTTTTAGTTAACGTATCTATTTGTTGTTTAGAGATCGGGTCTGTAATATTAAAGCGATCTTTAGTAGGAACATTATGATCCATAGTAGCAAAAGTTAAATCAGGTCTACGAACCTTACGCCCTGCTAAACGCAATCCCTCAAAGGCTTGGGGTGATGTTACCTCATGTACTAATTGAAGATCAATATATATAATACCCGGTTTTCCCTCTTCTTGATGAATGACATGGCGATCCCAAATTTTTTCAATAATTGTTTTTTTAGTAGACATCGATATTTCACCTCTTATAAAAATCTTATTCAAAGTTTAACATTTCTTTAATTATTGTTCCAAGATATAATAGTTATAACTGCTATAGGTAAAACTAATACCACCGGGACCAAATATACCCACATGTGTGAAGTTAAGTTCTGTGCATTAATCCTATATAAAATGAAATATTAATGAAAGGAAGGGAAAAATAATGGAACTAAGACAGTTGCAATATTCAATTCAAATTGCATTAGAAAAAAACTTTTCAAGAGCTGCAGAAAAGTTACATGTCGCACAACCATCTCTTAGTCAACAAATTGCAAAATTAGAAAAAGAACTGAATGTAAAATTGTTTGATAGAAATACAAATGCTGTTGAGTTGACACATGCAGGTGCTGTTTTTGTGGAAAAAGCACACAAGGTCATGGATTTAATTGAGCAAATGAAAAACGAAATGGAAGACATTTCGCACACAAGAAAAGGTAAACTAATCATAGGCAGTTTACCAATTACAGGCTCACATATATTACCAAGAGTCCTTCCTATCTTTCAACAGAACTATCCAGGCATTGAAATTATGCTAATTGAAGAAAGCTCCACCAACTTAGAGATTTTAACATCACAAGGACAAACAGACATCAGCTTATTATCTTTACCTATGCAAGAATCTTCTCTAACTTATTATCCTGTGATGGAAGAAGAAATTATTCTCACGGTCCCACCCAAACATCATTTAAATACTAAACTTCATCACCAAAAAAAAGAAATTGATATTATAGATTTGAAGGATGAACCTTTTGTCACTTTAAAAAAAGGACAGGGATTTAGGCACATTACGATTGATTTGTGTGAACAAGCAGGGTTTACACCGAATATTGCTTTTGAAAGCAGTAACATTGAAACGGTTCAATCTTTAGTTGCCGCAGGGATGGGCATTGCCTTTGTTCCCTATATGGTTACGCAAACGAAATGGAGCCATTTTACCCCGATTCATTTAAAATTAAAACATAATCCAAAACGAACACTTGTCATCGCCCATCAAAAAGGTAGATATTTGTCCAAAGCAGCAGAAGCCTTTATAGACACTATGATGAAAGTCATACGTTAATAAAGCGAGGGTCTACGATCTTCAAATACTGGGATCGTATTTCTGACAGTTTGTACTAATTCCAAATCTATCTTTGTTTGTAAAATCGTTTCTTTATCCTCAGCTTCGGTGATCACTTCCCCCCAGGGACTTATGATCATCGAATGTCCTGGGAAATTTTCTCTTTCACTGCTCCCGATACGATTACACGATACAACATACATTTGATTTTCAATAGCTCTAGCCATAAGTAATGTTCTCCAATGTTGTAGCCTTACATCTGGCCATTGTGCTGGAACAAATAAAACCTTCACACCTTCTAGAGCTAACTTACGAACAAGTTCAGGAAAACGAATATCATAACATATGACCATTCCAGCTTTTACACCAAACATTTCAAATACCCCTATACCATTTCCCCCTACATAATAACGATCCTCATACATTAGTTGAAACAAATGGATTTTAGAATAATCTGCAATAAACTCTCCATCTGGATTACATACGTAACTGATATTATGGACTTTTCCATTTATTTTTTCTGAAATCGACCCTGCCACCATATGTACATTATGTTTTTTGCTCATTTCTGATATGAACAGCTTCGTTTCTTCTCCATATGTATCTGCAAGACTTGAAACATTTTTTATAAAACTTGTATTCCACATCTCTGGAAGTAAAATTACATCTGGTTTATGCGGAGCAGAAGTTGCTTCCCCTATCATCTCTTTTACCTTGTCAAAGTTTTCTTCTACTAATCCTTGTTTGACATCGAATTGTAAACATGAAATATTCCATTCTAACTTCATCGTTATCTCCCCTAAACCAATAATTTACATCACTTTAATGGATGTCTCTCTTCTTAAATCTTCCACCCTTCACATCATGAATGTTGCCAATAGCGAGGAAAGCCTCTGAATCTAATTCATCCACAATGGATTTTAGTTTTGCTTCTTCCAATCGAGTGATGATACAAAAAATGATTTGTTTATCATCACCAGAAAAACCTCCTTCACCACTCAGATAAGTGACACCACGACCTAAACGAAATAAAATCGCGTCTCCTACTTCTTTATGATTTTCACTAATGATCCAAACTGATTTTGATTCATCAAAACCGTTGATTGTCACATCAATCATTTTAAATGCTATGAAATAGGCGATAAGTGAGTACATCGCACGTTCCCATCCAAAAACAAAACCTGCACTTCCTAATATGAACAAGTTAAAAAACATGACAATTTCGCCAACGGAAAAAGGTGTCTTTTTATTTACTAAAATAGCCACAATTTCTGTTCCATCCAATGATCCTCCATATCTTAAAACAAGTCCTACACCAAACCCGAGAATGGTACCTCCAAATACAGCAGCCAATAAAGGTTCATCTGTTGCCATTTCCGCAGAATGTAAGGCGAAGGTCCCTATAGACATTACAAAAACACCAAGCAAAGTTGATATCGCAAACGTTTTACCAATCTGTTTATAACCAATAAACAGAAAAGGAATGTTGAGGATGAATAAAAATACCCCCAAAGGGATTTTACTTAAATAAGATGAAATAATGGAAATTCCAACAATCCCACCGTCAATGATTGTGTTCGGAACTAAAAACATTTCTAATGCTATAGCTACTAACATAGCTCCTAAAATAATGAAAAAGATACGTGTCAAGATTTCTCGTAATGAAATTTTATGATGTTGTCGTTGATTTTTTTTCACGTTTTTTAATAGTTCCAATTGAAATATCTCCTCTTTTAAAAGTAGTTATGTATCACCTCTATATAATTCTTACTATCATATAAATATGATTTTAAGAGCAAAGGATATGATAAACCTAATAAATTTAGTCACTTGTTATTCTATCCAACTTTTGATTGATTTCTTTTAATTGCTTTTTAATGTTACCAAAATAACGAATACTCTTAAATATAAATAAGACAATTCCAAATATAACAACAATTAATCCAAATAAAATGATGGGAAAAAAATATGTAACTAGCGAAGCGGATCCTGAAACAGATGCAGATAACATTTCTTCTCACCCCCCAATAAAGACTGAAAAACCGATCGTAATCGCAAACAAAATTAACACTACTCCGAAAATACGATCAATCCAATATGCATATTTATTGTAATATTTCCTAAATATAATGGAGGAGGAAATGATTGCTATTGTACTAAATAATAACCCTACAGTAACTACCATTTCAAGTCCATATAACCATCGGACATAAGATCCCGTTTCTGGACCAATAAATTGTGAAAAAATGCTGATAAAAAATAAAAGTGGCTTTACGTTAAATACACTAATTAAAAACCCTTCACGAAATGCTTTAAAAAACGGTTTATGTTCTTTTACTTTTACCTGATCACTTGCAACTTCCTCTTTTGGAGGTGAAGAACGAATCGCGTTTATTCCAATCCATAAAATATACAGTGCACCTATGATTTTTATAATTGCATTTAAACTTGGATACTGCTCTATCAAAACAGAAATACCGATAATGGTTAGACTAATATGGATTACATTAGAAGACGAAATACCTAAAGCTGTTGCAAAACCAATTTTCACACCGTAACTCAGACTATTTTTAATAACAATAAATAAATCTGGACCAGGAGTGATCCCAGCGAATAACGCAATGATAAAAAGTTCAATAAACATGTAAAATCTCCTCTTAAGCTATTTTTTATCATATCTTATGAATCAAAAATAATTATACAGTAAAAAAAAGGGTTCAGCATTAAATTTTGTGCTTATTTGGGATTTACAAACGTGTTCCCCCATGATATTCTTATAAAAAGCAAAAACATAGTGATGGGAATAGTAGGTTAGTCACTTCTGTTCAGAGAGTAAATTTCTTGGCTGTGAAAATTTACCATGAAGACTTACCGAACCTGCCCCTGAATGGTCAACGAAGAGTTGAACAGTCCCCTACTGTTATCTAGGGATAGAGTCGGATAAATGTTGATCATTTATCAACGAAGGTGGTACCGCGGAAGTAAAGACTTTCGTCCTTTAATGGATGGAAGTCTTTTTTTGTTTATAACATAAAGATAGTCATTCATTGACTCACATCGATGTATGATAGAAAATCTTGATGATTGGCAAGTCTTACAATTTCTGCTACCTATTAGTAGTTCCGATAGGAGTTTTTGTCATATACATGGAATAAAAATACAGAAAGTGTGATTATTATGCACCAAAGAATCGTCGTAAAAATCGGAAGCAGTTCGCTTACAACATCTGAAGGTGAATTAGATCACGCAAAAATAAACTACTTTACAAATGAAATTGTCCATCTAAAAAAATCAGGTTTTCAAGTGTTATTTGTAACCTCAGGTAGTGTTGCCGCTGGTTTTAAACTCATAGGTTATGAAAACCGTCCAAAGATGTTACAAGAAAAACAAGCCGCTGCTGCTGTAGGGCAGGCAATCTTAATGCAAGCATATTTTGAAGCATTTGCTAAACATCAATGTAAAGTAGCACAAATTTTATTAACTCGAAACAATTTTACAAATCGTAATCAAATGCAAAATGCTTTAAGTACATTTGAAGAATTAATCCGTCAAGACACGATTCCTATTATTAATGAAAATGATACAGTATCTGTCGAAGAAATAAAATTTGGTGATAATGATTCGTTATCTGCTCTCGTGGCTAACTTAGTGAAAGCTAAACAACTTATGATCTTTACAGATACAGACGGACTTTACACTGCAGATCCTAGAAAAAACCACAACGCTAAAAAGATTCACCGAGTTGATGAAATAGATGAGGATATGTTCCGCATAGCTGGAGGAGCAGGATCATCTGTAGGCACTGGGGGTATGCGTTCAAAAATAGAAGCCGCAAGAATCGCCATGCGCGGTGGGGTCCCTGTTTTTATAGGTAGGGCTGCAGAACCACTAGATATGAAATTAGCTGTTGAACAAAAAGGAAAAGGAACATATTTTGACACACAGTTGCACAACCTCCCGATGAAAAAGCAATGGCTTGGGTTCCATTCATTGCCACGCGGGAAAATTGAAGTAGATGATGGCGCAGAAAAAGCACTTTTAACAGGTGGAAAAAGCTTATTACCAGCTGGTGTTGTAAAAGTTCTTGGCGAATTCCACCCAGGGGACGTTATCGAGGTAACAAATCAGTCCGATAAAGTTATTGGTCGTGGAGTAGTAAATTATGCATCATGGCAATTGAAAGCTGTAGTTGGATTATCCACTAGTGAAGTGAAAAAACGAATCGATGTGCAACGAATAGAAGTCATCCATCGTGACGAATGGGTTACCCTACAACTACTTATCTAACCCAAAACATTTAAATAACTTAAAAGGAAAAATCACCTTAATGGTGGAGTATCGAAAATATTGTAAAAGGAGGATATCAGCATGAGTGAAGTAAAACTAAAAGCAACGTTAGCTAAAGAAGCATCTAAGAGCTTAATTCCCTTAACAACAACACAAAAAAACAATGCTATAAATGTAATGGCAGACGCTTTAGTTAACCAGCAAAATCGAATCATTTCTGCAAATGAAGAAGACTTGGAACGAGGTAAGGAAAACGGATTAAGCAAATCATTGCAGGACCGTTTAGCAATCAATTCAGAAAGAATAGAAAGCATGTCAGAAGGTTTACGTCAAATTGTAAATTTGAATGATCCAATTGGGGAACAATTAGAAGAAATCAAAAGACCAAATGGTTTATTGATTCGCAAAATACGAGTACCCATTGGCGTAATAGGTATGATTTATGAAGCACGTCCAAATGTTACTGTTGATGCAGCAGGTTTAAGTCTAAAAACGGGAAATGCCATCGTATTACGTGGCGGTTCTGCCGCATTAAAATCGAATCAAATGATCGTTGAGGTTTTACGTGAAGCTCTAAATTCAACTGATGTTCCCGTAGAAGCAATTCAATTGATCAATAATCCAAATCGTTCCTCCGTAAATGAAATGTTGAAATTAAATGGATTGTTAGATGTAGTGATCCCAAGGGGTGGTGCATCACTCATTCAAAATGTAGTGCAGAATGCAACAGTCCCTGTCATTGAAACTGGCGCAGGAATTTGCCACACCTATATAGATGAATATGCAAATCCAGAAATGGCTAAAAGTATTGCTTTCAATGCAAAAGTACAACGTCCATCTGTATGTAATGCGATGGAAACATTAATTGTACATGAAAACTTTGCTAAAGAGCACTTTCTCTCTTTAGTTGAAAAATATCGTGAAGCAGACGTTCAGATAAAAGGAAATGACATTGCAAGAAATATAGTACCTTGGATAGAAAATGCATCAAATGAAGATTACGCTACTGAATATAATGACTATATTTTAAATGTTAAGATCGTCAGCAATATAAACGAAGCAATCAATCACATTGATACTTACGGGACAAAACATTCAGAATGCATCGTAACTGAAAATCAAGAATATGCAAATCAGTTTCTTCTGGAGGTAGATGCTACCTCCGTTTATCATAATGCTTCAACTCGTTTCACAGACGGGTTTGAGTTTGGATTCGGAGCAGAAATTGGCATCAGCACACAAAAATTACATGCACGTGGACCAATGGGTTTACCTGCCCTAACATCTACAAAATACAACATATATGGTACTGGACAAATAAAAGAGTAGAAAGGTAGATCTATCATGAATATTTCATCAAAAAAAATATGTTTTATCGGAGCTGGCTCCATGGCGGAGGCTATATTTAAAGGATTAATTGAAAAAGAAATTATACCGAATCAACATATATGTGTTACGAACCAGCAAGATCAAGATAGACTGAATGAATTAAATAAATTGTATGACGTTCAAGTAAGCAACGATTCAGACATTAAAAAGGATTGGATCAAACAATCTGATATTCTTGTGTTAGCAATGAAACCAAAAGATGCTGAAAAAGCATTTTATGAATTAAGTCTTCTTTTAAATGAAACTCAAATTATTATTTCTGTGATTGCTGGGTTGACAACCGAAACTATAAAAGATCTTTTAAAAACAAATAACCCTATTGTAAGAACAATGCCAAATACTTCTAGTTCTATAGGTTTAGGTACAACGGGAATAAGTTATTCAACTCATGTCAATGAACAGACAAAACAACTTACGTTAGAAATGTTTGAAGCGATTGGTTCTACTTGTGTTGTACCTGAAGATAAATTAGAAATACTTACAGGAGTATCTGGAAGTGGACCCGCGTATTTCTATTACATGATGGAAGCGATGGTGCAAGCGGGAATAGTTGGTGGGTTAACAGAAGAACAGGCTATGGATTTAACAAAACAAACCATACTAGGTGCTGCTCATATGGTACAGCAAACTGGTGAACATCCAGCAGAATTACGTAGAAAAGTAACTTCTCCAGGAGGAGCTACAGCAAAAGCTATTGATGCTTTAGATGCATATCATATTCATGAAGCTGTTCAAAAAGCAGTGAATGCTTCTGCCAAAAAATCCAGAGAGATGGGCGAGATGATAAAAGTAAGCTTGAGCTAGTGAAGAATGAAGCGGAAAACTCGCTTCATTCTTTTTTTTCTCCGTTTCATGATAAACAAAAAAACACATAGAGTTTAGATTTTGAAACCCATGTGCTTTTTATATAAAGTGTATATTTTAAAGGATAAACGTCGTAATTGAATGCTCAGGAACTACAACCTCAGCACCTTTTTTATCGTGAACCAGAGAAAACTCTTGTAAATGATCTCGTTCATTTTGTACAACAACCGCTATACTACCATCTGGATTTTTAAATGCTGTCGCGTATACATTTTCAGGTAAGTTCATAGAATGTTGAATTCTTTTTGCCCCTGGAACAATAAATTTTGAAAAATGACCAATGTAATAATAGGAGCTATTGATAATTAACTCATCGTTTTTACGATCAGCAAGAATAGGCGCATCACATAAGTTACCTACGTGATTCGGTCCACCTTCTTCATTTAATACTAAGTTCCAATCCAACCATCCTCTTGACCAGTTATTAAAGTCCCCGATAATATTTCTACCATATCTCTCTCCGGTAAACCACTCACCTGGTTTAGGTCCTCCCTCTTGACAACCTTCCGTAAATAAGATGTGTTTGTCTGGGAAAAGATCATGAATAACAGATAAGTTTTCAAATTCTTCACTCACATACCAGTGGTTTCCTGTTCCCCATACGTACTTTGCTGCTTCCTCATCAAGAAGAACAGTCGAAGCTCTCTCAACAATTACATCACGGTTATGATCCCAGATGACAATCGCTTTATCTCCCATTCCAGCTTGCTCAAAAGTTGGTCCAAGATGATCTCTAACAAAATCACGCTCATCCTCGGAAGAATAAATACAAGAATCCCATGTTTGAATCGCTGCTGGTTCATTTTGAACACTTACACCCCAAATATCTATTCCTCTTTCCTTCATACCTTCTATAAACTTCACATAATACTTTGCCCATGCTTGACGGAATTCAGGTAATAAATACCCACCATAATTCATTTCTTTATTTGTCTTCATAAAAGCTGGCGGTGACCAAGGAGAAGCTAAAATCGTTAATTCTTGACCCGCCGCTTTCACTGCGTCATTAACCATTGGCACTACCCATTTATCTTCATGAGACATATCAAAAGTAGACAGTTCACTGTCTCCTTCTTCTATATAAGTATAGTTACCTAAAGCAAAATCACAGGAATGTATATGAACTCTTCCAAGTGTATAACCTAATCCTTCTTTAGGATCAAAATATTTTTTAATCGCTTCTGCACGTTTTTCCCTTGACATTTCACTAAGCGTATAAGCAGCCGCCTCAGTGAATGCTCCACCAAAACCCATATGTTCTTGGTAAGTTACTTCAGGATTGATCGCAATCACTGGAATATGAGTATTAAATTTTTCTTTTAATTGTAATGATTGCTTCTCTGTTAAACGATCCCCTGTATTTTTTGCAGTTCGAATTACTTTTGCTTCCATATTTACACCTTCTTATATTTTATAATAAATTAAAAATGATTTTATTGAAATCGATTTCGATCTCTTTTCTGATATTATACATGCTGTTAAGAATATGAACAAGTACAAACTACTAAACACTTATTCGATATCAATTACAGATTCTATAAATCTGCAATGGGTGTCGTTCCATTCATCCAATTCCATTCACTTTCAATCATAAAACGATTTGGCCATCCTTCTTTAATTTCAGGCCATTGTGTAAACTCAAGCACACATTTGCAAAACAACTCAGCATTCTCTTTGTTGGGTTCAGACAACAAACGGTCTGTTAGTTTCATAAAATCAACTGGTTTATTCTTAACCTCACTTAATTTTCTCATGAACCACTTATGATAAGGATACAGTATCTTATTGTGAGCTAAAATTAATCTACCTCCAAATAAAACAAGTGATGATACGATATGCATCATTAAATATTTATCGTTACGTTTCTCTGCTTCATTTACGTACCATCTAGCTGCTTCAAATTGGGTATAGAAACTTTCAATTTTTTGTTTTTGTTCATTTTCGGGATAGGTCGTTATTTTTTGAAGTATAGGCACCAATTCTTCTATTTTTGAAAAACCTACAATCGTATCGCAAAATGCAAAACGAGCTGGCTCACTCCCTCTTTGAGCCACATCCTTTAAAAACTGTAAACTAGTAAATTTCCCGTCTACATACCCACCTTCATAATCACAAAATTCACCAGACCAATAAAATAAATCATGTTTTTGTTTACGGGCGTCAAATGTTTCATCCGTTACAACTAGTATAAAATCAACATCTGAATTTTCTTTTGCATATCCTTTTGCTACAGATCCCCCAATTAATAAAGCCAGTACATTCGGATCTTTCTCGAAGTGTTGAATGAGCTTATTAATCGTTTTTTTGTGGTGTTCATACATTCGCTTTCACCTTCTTTTATAAAATGATTTTAGAATCGATACTTGATTATGACTGACTAATAAAATTATAAACAATACCAATTGTCTATTAAATTGCCATTCTAGTAAATATTTTATGTTATTTTGGGATTATAGGATTTTTCAATTATAGGTGAAGGTGATATCACATCTGCGGTGATCGTCTCAATAAAATTGTTAAGATGTATC
Organism: Chengkuizengella sediminis; assembly: GCF_010078385.1. Lineage (NCBI taxonomy): Bacteria > Bacillati > Bacillota > Bacilli > Caryophanales > Paenibacillaceae > Chengkuizengella > Chengkuizengella sediminis. The sequence goes on along the minus strand of NZ_SIJC01000002.1, from coordinate 421,929 downwards.
ACCGCAATATGATTTTAAAATGCTTTACTTAACTTTGAAGATACATCTTTAGGGGAAATTGAACTTACTGCTGGTTTATCTTCATCTAGGAAAGATAAAATAACAGGAAAGTCACGACCTTTAATACTTTGAAATGGGCTTAATTGTTTAGCTAAAATCCATTGTCCTTTTGCTTTCTCTAGATCATTTAGTTCCGTTATTGCTTCATTTAATGGTTCATGTCCGTAATAATAAGCATTTGTACTTCCACTAAATTCAAACCCAGGTGCACGCCATGAATCTGGAGTATCCGCCCACATATAACCTGGATACCATAAATCATAATACCAGCCCTCGGATATTTCTACTGAGACTAGCTGAACCTTCTCACGATCATAATGATTACGAACAGAAGGGATTAACCACATATTATCCTGTAACAAGTCGTTAAAACGAGGAATTTTGATGGCTTTTTCTAAATCTAATTCCGATAACTCCTTCGGGATTTGATAATTTACAAAACGGTCTGAAACAACATTCCTTTGTATCTCCCCAGATTTTACTCTTTTGAGGGACTTCTGTAAGGCATCTAATCCATTTATTATCACAACGTCGGATGTTTCTTTCTGAATCAAATCGAACACTTTTTCAAAACACACTGCATATATTTCTCTTATATCTTCTTTTCCTTTTAATTCAAACATCAATTTTGTGAGACCTTGAAACAATATTTGACTTGGGAGCTCAGAGTATCCCCAAAAATCTCCAATCTCTGCTGCTCCAATAATGATATCACGATATTTTAAAGCAAAATCACTATGTACTAAGGTAAACACAGACAATATCCCATCCACATCTAAATGGTTGTTGATTGCTAAGTCCCAATCCTTAGAGGATTCCTTTGCAACAAAATTCATACATATTTCTGTAGAAGTATCTGCTCTGTATAACTCAGGTGTTTGATTAGGAATCCAGTGACTTAATTCAATGTCTACACCCTCTCGAAAGGTATCATCGGGGGCTCCATCTGTAAAAATAGTTTTTTTACTTGGCGGTCTTTTTGTTTCGCTACCAATAATATAAAAGTTAGGTATCATATTCTCTATCCCCTCTATGGAATTTAATTACTATGTCTCACTAAACCAAGCAAGTTTAACATCAGGTTCATTATTTTCCGCTTCACTTAAGCCAAACTCTGTTTCCTTAAACTGATGTTTTTTATAAAAAGCTCTTGCATTCAAGTTTCTTTGGAAAGTATAAAGCTCTAAATATCCGGAAGATATAGACTGAATGTATTGAAGCAACTTCGTTCCTAACCCAGATTTTTGGTGATTTAAGCTGATAAACAACTGAGTAATAACAGGATTATTAAAAGCAATAAACCCAGTAACTTTCTGTTCCATCAAAGCCAAATAAATTTTATTTTCTTTTAAAATCACTTCTTCAAAATAATGCATAAATTCTTGATACCTATATTTTGGGTATATGTAAGGATAAGCATCGCAATGTGCTGCAAACCACAATAATACAGTATCATTTTTATATTTGCTTCCATAAGGTATAATTACAACTTCTTCCATTATTCCCAATCCATTCTTATTATTAATCTAGTTATATGAGCAATGTGGTGCTCCCCGTGCCAAGCATACAGGTCTACATTTTTCCTTAAACTGACTAGCCCAAAATCTGGGTGAATGAACGTTTTTTCTAGATCTTCAGGGGATAAAGATTTTAATAATAGCACCCATTTTTTATGAAGTACATCTAATAGGGATAATGAAACTTGGATATCTTCAAAAGAATCACTTAATTCAGCCCATCGTTTTTCATCATATGCTTTAATAGTTGGTTGATCTTCTGTTAATGTCCATTTAAAACGAATGAAACCATTCATATGACTATCTGCTAAATGATGTACGACTTGTCTTACCGTCCACCCTTCAGGGCGATATGGAGTATCTAACTGTTCTTCTGATAAACCATCAACTGCATTTCGAAGTTTTTTGGGTGCATCCTCAATTTGTTTAATTTTGAGATTTAACTTCTTATCTGTAATCTCTGCATCATGTTTAAACTCCCCAATTGGATAACGTAAATCTTCCATCGAATCATCCTCCAAATTAAATTTTATATTTACAATGAAATACATTTGATGCCTCTTACAATCAAGTATAAACATCATAGGCAACACCGAATAATTTTATCATCTATCTAAATATTTAAAATGGAATAATTCCTACGTCATATTTTTCTACACACAGTCAGATTTAAATCAATTCATCCTTATAGTCATCTAGTGATTTACCATCGATTTTAAGTACCTGTAAGTCTTCAGTATATACCCATTTCACTTGTCCAAATTCATCACTTACTGAGGCAACAGGATACTCACCTTCTTCCTCGCTTGGAAACAAATCTCCTCCTAAAAAACTAGATCTAGAGGATTTATATGCACCGAAACCTGTACCCAACAAAATATATTTCTTGTTACTGGGTTTATGTAACACTATAGTTGCCATATTTATTTCTCCTTGTTTTATCCTTAATAATAAAAGTATTATTTGTTAATCTAATTCGTCTTATTAATTGTTATTTCTTTTCTTCTAAAACATCCAAAGATGCTTTTAAAGCAAAAACTCTATCATACTCAAGTAAATCATGTTCATCATTTGGTGTACGTATTCTATTTTCTTCTGTTAAGAAATATCCCCAAATAATCGCTTCATTGCCTTCTGTAATTTTTATTTCATCATTTAAATAAGTATAGCCACTAGCTCTAAGATGATCATCAAATTCTATATCAAATTCCATAATACTAGAAGTCCCATTTAAATCTTCAGAAGTAATAATTAGTTTTTTCAATCCTTCTTGATAAACATGATCCTGAATTGAAAATGACATTTGGGAATCTTCCATATTAATTTCAGACTCCATCAACTTACTTGATTTAATTAACTGTCCATTTTCATAAACTTCCATTGAAATATTCAAATACTTTTCAGGTCCTGAATAATTTATATGAAAACTTCCTGTTATCCAACCCAAATGGGGCTCTAAATATTTCGTGTCATCCTTAAAAAAATCATCAGGAGAAATGATTAATACCCCTGATTCAACTTGGTCCTTACAGCCAATTAAACTAAATAGAAATACTAAACACCACATTAGTATAATGATTCGTTTTATAATGTCCACCAACCTTCACTCACATAAAATTATAAAGGAGTTTTATCATTTGATGATTTTCATTATATTATATAACCTTCAAAATAATGCAGATGATTTTATTGTGCTTGTTCTGAACTATTCTTGGATTACTAATGTTAAACCACATGAGTGACATTCCACCTGTTTAGAAAGAACTTTAACATAACATGCAGGACAAGCTTCATATTGCTCATAACTTTCTTTCTTCTGAGGCTTTTTTTGAACAATAAGTTTCTCCCCATACTCCCCTATACTTTTCCCATCCACTTCAACTACTTGAAGTTCATTCGTATATAACCACTGAATAGTTCCGAATTCATCACATACTGAAGCTGCAGGGATCTCGTCTTGTTCTTCGTTTGGAAACAAATCACCACCTATGAGACCTGGTCTTGTTGCTTTATAAGCCCCATATCCTGTACCTAATAATATGTATCTTTTACCGCTAGCTTTATGTAAAACAATCGTTGCCATTATGTATCCTCCTATAGATGTACTGCATTTTCCAATGCCCACCTATGATGTGCATGTATCAAATCTTTCGTCGCTTTAGAAGTATCCATCCAACCATAAGTTTCATCTGGTTCTGTAGACTCTTGCACTTTTTCTATGATTCTAGCAAAATAGAAATTTCCTATCATAAAATAATGTTCATCATAGGTTGGTGAATAAAAGTAGTTCCCTGCTGAACCAATATAACCCCCAATTTCGATTTTACAACCTAACTCCTCTAGTACTTCTCTGTGCAAACATTGTTCTTTCGTTTCCTTATCCTCCATACCTCCTCCTGGTAAAAAATAATTCCCTGTTTTTAGAGATTGAACAATCATAATTTGATCTTTAGTTTCATTAAAAATGATCGCATATACGCTAGGTCTGTCTGTGTAAGTTTGATCTGTTTTTTTCTCTCCAAAAATCTTTTCAAGCCTATCCATTTTTGTTTTCCTCCATGTAAAAATCCTATTGATCATTGAGATTTACTTTAATTACTAAAGCAAAGTCATAGTCTTTTTTTAAATTTTCTTTTGTTAATATCATTGGACTTATAATACTCTTTTCATTAGCTAGATACGCCCAAACGATGGCTTCTTCTTTTTCTTGTATCATAATTTCCTTGTTTAGGTTCCATATCATGTTCATTGCCCCATCAGGAATTTGAATTTCTGGAATGTCTCCATTTACAGTACTTGATGAACCTCCACCTGTAATTTGTAACCCAAAATTATATTTTTTTAAGTCTTCACTTGTATCTTCATCTATTAATGAAATTAACAGCTTACCATCAAATTTATCCTTGTTGAAGGTTGAGATCATAGGAGACGACTTTGTTATATTCCCTTGTTCATAGATTTCATATGAAACAGTGATCATATTTTCATCACCAGTATATTGAAGGTTCACCTTCTCAGTTAACCACTCATCAAAGTGAGCTTCTAGAACTTCAGCATCTCCCTTAATAAACTCGGAGGGACTAAGCGTTAGAGTCGAAGCCCTTTCCATTTTGCTACTCTCAACGTTCTCGACTACTGGCTCATATTCATTGCAACCTATTATTATCAATATAGTAAAAAAGCTCAATAGAATTAGCATCATTCGTTTTTTCATTCTTTCATTCTCCCTTATTACATTCCTATTTTATAAAAATTATTGTTCTAGTATCATAGGGGGTATCTTCATACGCCTTGGCTATTCCTTCTTGGCTGATATGTTGCTTCATTACCCTTTTAATTTTCATATTAATTTCAAAGTCATTAACAAATGGAAACCTAGACAATTTTACATGGAGTTCATCTATCCAATGTGCAATAATGGATTCACCATTCATAAATGGAAAGTTCTTTGATTTAGTAAATCCATCACGAAACCACAAGTGTTCATTTTCTTTTTTAGTTCCAGGTTCGTTCAAACATATGTACAAAGATAATTCATCGAAAAACTGTAGGAAATTTAAATGGAAATATAGATCTGATTTTTGATCTTCATTTTTTATCAATTGTTCAATCATTTTCTCTTGTCTAATTTGTTCATTTGCAAGGAAATTTACAGCTTTAGGATCACTTATTTCACTAATTAAATTTGTGTATTGAAGACTGCACAACAAACCAGCATAACTATTTTTTTCTTCCACCTGATCAATTCCATATTGATAGGCTCTCAATTTTGGAGGTAATGGAAAGTCCATAAAAGAATAAGGGACTTGTTCGCGATCATTCCAAAAAGGTACAGCATCTAATTCAATCCATCCTCGGTCATGTTCATAAACAGCTAACAATACATTATTCCATTTATTATTGTTTTGAAAGTATTTCATATTCCAATGTTTAGCCATTTCACCAGATGCGTTTGCATGTGTATGTTGTTCAATCATGATAAACTTGTCTTCTTGTTCATATATTATCATTTAGTTTGCTCCTACTTTACTTTGCCTCATCCTTAATAAGTTGAATCACTTTAGACAAAGCCTTTTGTCCTTTGTATGTTTCCATCTTGCTTATGTACTTCTCTCTATTTTTGTATAAATGATTTATAGCTTTGGTTAAAGATTTCTCCGATAAATCCTCTTCTTGTAAAATTTCACAATACCCTGCTTTTTCAAACGATTCAGCATTTAAGATTTGATCCCCTCTACTAGCTTCCTTTGATAAAGGAATTAACAACATCGGTTTCTTTAAAGAAAGAAATTCAAAAATTGCATTAGAACCCGCCCTTGATATTACTATATCTGCCATTTGCATCATATCTGGTAATTCTTCATTTATATATTCAAATTGTACATATCCCTTTTTTTTAATTGAGGAATCCATTTCACCTTTACCACAAATATGTACAATTTGAAATTGAAATAACAATTCATCTAAACTTTCTCTAACTGTTTTATTTATTTTTTTAGAGCCCATACTGCCTCCCATTATTAATAAAACGGGTTTCTCTCGAATGAAGTTACAATAGGTATAACCTTTAGTTGCGTTACCATGTCTTAACTCATCTCTAACGATAGCCCCTACATACTCTGCTTTTTTAGTAGATAGATGTTTTTCTGTTTCTGGAAAAGTGGTGCAAACTTTTTTAACAAACGGCATAGAAATACGATTTGCCAAACCTGGAGTAAGATCAGACTCATGTGTTATAACAGGAATATTTTTAAATTTAGCTCCTAAAATAACTGGCACGGAAACAAATCCACCTTTTGAAAAAACAACGTTTGGTTTTGATTTCTGCATGATGCGGTAAGCTTGAAAAATTCCTTGTACAACTCTAAAAGGATCTTTCACATTGTTCCAATCAAAATACCTCCGGAGTTTCCCCGTTTTGATACTGTGATATCTTACTTCTTGTAACTTGGAAACGAGTTCTTGTTCAATTCCGTTTTTAGAACCTATGTATTCCACTTCCCAGCCCTCTTGTATAAAATGAGGAATTAAAGCTAAATTTACCGTCACATGCCCTGCGCTTCCTCCACCTGTAAATATGATTTTTTTATTCATGATGTGCACCTGCTTTCAATATCTTAAAAAAACTTATGTAGAGACAGTATTCTACGTTGAACTTTTTATTTATACATATCATGGTTCATTATAACAAAATTACCAACTGTGTTTTACTTTAGCACATATTTATTTTATTATAGGAAATGAAAATTGATGTAATGAAACAAATAAAAAGAGAAGCAGGGAGGTCCAATAAATACATGACAAATATATTTTATGGTATTTACATGATAGTAGTAGGAATTATTTCCATTTTCACAGGGGAAATTGTTACATTTATAATGCTTGGAATTATATTAATGAGCCTGAACAATATAAATTCAACCCTAAAAATGATTTACAAAAAGCTGAATCAAACAGAACAGAAGGATGAAGGATAACATCAAACGAAACTAGAGGCTAGACTGCCTCCTCATGGGAGGTCAGAATAATCCCCTAAAAGCTGTATTCAATAATCATCAATTAAATTTAAATCTTGAGCATCTTTTATACGATAGCTTAACACAACATGAACATAATCACTCTGTTTTTCTAAATCTTCTTTTGACATTCTACTATCATGATCATTTACTAGTTCTTTTAATTGTTGAATATTTTTAAGTTTATTTAATTTTTCTTCTGAAATTACAGATTTCATTCGTTTGTGAGATAATTCCCACTCCTCACCAGACATATTAGAATATGTGATTGTTAACTCTATCTGTTTCTCGTGACTACCTTCCTTTGCCGCATGCTCAAGAAGTTTTAACCCAGGAGAAATTACTTGTTTCACTCCTTTTAACAAGGATGATGAATGTTCTTTTAAGAAATTATCATCTATCTTATATTCACCCAGCTTTTCTTCATTTGTTTGATAATATTTCTCGATTAAATTACCCTGTTGTTTTGTTTCTACAAGGATTAAAAGATCATTTTCTTCTAGTTTTTTTACATGATAATATAATCGAGAGGGTTTTTCTCCGAGGCCAGATGCTATCTGTTTTACAGTTAATGGTTTTGCTTTGGCTAATTCAATAATACGTTTGCGTCTAGGATCAAGTAATGCTTCCAACATCTCAATATCCGTTATTTTTTTTTGTTCTTTCATTATCGTTTTTCCTCCGTTAAGTTGCTCCTATTCCTTACATTGTAGCATGATTTCCATCTTTATTCCCATCATAGAGCTCCTAATAACCACTCATTATAGACATTATCAATACTATTATGATCAGTAATCCTCAGGAAATTGCAGTACCATACAGACCGTCCACATTTTATAAATTCAATAAAATATTCTATTATATTTGGCATGGAATAAAAGAAGGGTTTCCAATGAAACCCTTTGATTTTTAATATATTTATATATCAGAACGCTTACAAATATTTATTGAAGAAGTTTAATATGGCTCGATATGTCTTGATCTCATTTTCTTTTTTTGAAAAACCATGTCCTTCATCATCAAATACGATATACTCTACTTCTCTGCCTTTATTGCGTAGTGATTCCACAATTTGATCAGATTCAGCTTTTACAACTCGTGGGTCATTAGCTCCTTGAATGATAAGCATTGGTTTTGTCATTGTTTCTAAATACGTATCTGGGGAATAATCAATTAGCATTTGTTTATCTTTTTCTGGATTACCTACCCACTGATCCATAATCGGCTTCCAATGTTCTGGAACTGAATTAATGAAAGTAAATAAATTGCTCGGTCCAAAAATATCAACAACTGCTTTAAAATATTCTGGATGTCGACCGTGTAACAGTAGGGACATGTAACCTCCGAAGCTACCACCCATTAAAAATACTTTATCTCGATTTGCTAGTTTATTTTTAAATAAAAATTTTAAACCTTCAATGTTGTCATGTCTTGGTCCATCTCCCCAGTTTTTTTCAACCATTTTCTTAAAAGATAATCCATATCCAGTTGAACCTCTGAAATTAGGTGTAAGAATACTGAAACCATAATAGGTTAAGAATTGGAATAAAGCCCTAAACGATTGACGCTCTGCTGCTTGTGGTCCACCATGTGGCCACAAAATAACATGACCGTTGCTCACTTCCTCTCGTGCTTTAAAAAAGAGCGCTTCAATTTCCAATCCGTCAAATGATGGATACCTTAATACCTCAGGTTCAACCATCTGTTGATCAGACACACCTGGAACACCATAGTTTGTTAGTTTAATCCATTCCTGCCCAGCCTCTTCTTTTTTATAAATATTAAATGTTTTGGTTGCTGTTCGACCTAAAATGTATACATTTCCTGATTCAACGACTTCAATCTGATCAATCACAGAAACTGGAATGTGTACGAGAGAAAGCTCCTCTGAATGAAGATCAAATTGATATAAGCGATCTACTACACCCTTCTTATTAACAAGGTATAATAGATTACGATCTTTCACTTTTTTTATCGTCGTAAACTCTTCTCCTTCAATTGCCTTTATCTTTGTGAATTGTTTAGTTTGTAGATCAAAACGAGCTAAATATGAAAAATCAGACTCAAAATCTGTCGTGAAATAAATCTCATTTTCGCTTGTATAAACCATATCTGAAATGGTATGATCTACCCCTTCTTGTGGAGTGAGATATATGTCTTCTCCATCTTTTTTAACAAAAGCTCTCACGTTTGTATTTGAGAAATGCTCTATGAATGTAATGCTAAGTCCATCTGGGCTTTTATCAGCTAGATATGTAGCTGCTTTTTTCCCTTCATGCAGGACAGTTTCTTTTCCAGACATCAAATCATAAAGATAAGTATTTAAAAAAGTTTCATTGTCTTTGTTTGATGTATAATATAATTTCGATCCATCATCTGACAGCAAAGGTTGTAAATGCTGTTTTCCTTTTTGTATACGAATTGGCTTTAATTCCCCGCCTACAGTCTGTAGTGCATATAATTGAGCGTTTTCATCCCCATCATGGTCAAAGGTAGCAATAATAAATCGACCTTGTTTATCGTAACAGATATCTTGACAACTTTGATCTATAAAAGTTAGTGGGTAAGGAAACATTTGAGGCAAATTCATTGCCCACAAATTGTATTTACCGCTAATATTTGTGCTGAAAATACACTGTGTCTCATCTGGGCTAATTTTAAATTGTTGTATGCCTAAAGTACGAAAAAAATGCTCTACATCTGGTTTTTTGAATTGAATCATCTTAACCTCTCCTTCATTTCTTTCAAAATTTATAAACATCACTAAATTCTCAATTAATATTTTATCGTTAAAAAAATTTTAACGATAAAATTATTTTAACCCCATTGGTATAATATGTCAAGATATTATTTGGATGCAAATCAAACATCATTTTCAAATGAGATATCAAAAGAAAAATATAATACAATTACGGAAGTACTTTAATAATTGAAAAAGACCCGGAGAATATCCATTTCCGAGTCCATACCTTATTTTATAAATATTGATTGAAAAAGTCTAAGATGGCTCTATAAGCCTTCATTTCATTTTCTTTTTTTGCAAAACCGTGTCCTTCATCCTCAAATACAATATATTGAACATCTCTTCCCTTTTTTCGAAGTGATTCCACAATGTGATCAGATTCTGATATAACCATTCTAAAATCATTTGCTCCTTGAATAATAAGCATAGGTTTTCTCATTGTTTCTAAATAAGTATCTGGAGAATATTCGATTAGTTTTTGTTTATCTTTAACAGGATGTCCTATCAGCTTATGCATTCCTAGCTTCCAATGCTCAGGTACAGACTCTATAAAAGTAAATAGGTTGCCTATTCCAAATATATCTACAACCGCTTTAAAATATTCTGGATGACGACCATGCAACAAAAGTGACATATACCCACCAAAACTACTTCCCATTAAAAAAATTTTATCTCGATCAGCTTTATTGTTTTCAAATAAATATTCCAAAACTTCAATGCTATCAAGTCTTGGACCTTCTCCCCATTCTTGTTCAACCATTTTCGTAAACGACAAGCCATACCCAGTTGATCCTCTAAAGTTAGGCATCACAACACTGTATCCATAATAAGTTAAAAACTGAAACAAGGCTCTGAACGATTGGCATTCTGCCTCTTGCGGCCCACCATGAATCCATAATATAACATGACCGTTGTTAACTTCCTTTCTTGCTTGAAAAAAGAGTGCTTCAATCTCTAATCCGTCATATGATGGATACCTAAACACCTCTGGCTGCGTCATCAATTGTTCAGAAATACCAGAAACATTTAAATTTGTTAAACAACTCCACTCTGCTTGGCCAATATGGAACTTATAAATGTTCATAGGTTTTGTTGCTGTTTGACCCAGTATGTATATATTCCCTGATTCAGCCACTTCCAACTGATTAATAATAGAAACCGGAATATCTACTTGAATAAGCTCCTTCGACAATAGGTTAAATTGATATAAAAGATCAACAACCCCTTTTTTACTGACTATATAGAGTAGGTTTCTCTCTTTATCTAATTTTAAAGTTGAAAATTCTTCACCTTCCACTTCAATTACCTTTGAAATTTGTCTCGTGTTTATATCAAATCGAGATAGATGTGGAAAATCAGACTCTACATTAGAAGTAAAATAAATTTCATCTTCACTAGTATAAAGCAAGTCCGTAAACGTATGATCTTGCCCTTCAAGAGGTGTGATATAAAAGTTTTCCCCATCCCTCATAACAAATGCTCTTGAACTTGTTTTCGTATAAAACTCTAAGAACGCCAAGCTTTGCCCTTCTGGACTTTTACCGACCAAAAATGTAGGTGCTTTTTCTCCTTGGTACAAAACCGTTTCGTCTTCAGACAACAAATCGTAAACATAAGTATTCAAAAATGTGGAATTATCTTTGTTGGAGGTATAATATAACTTCGATCCATCATTGGATAAAATAGACTGTACATGCTGTTTTCCTTCCTGAACACGAATCGATTTTAACTCTCCACCAATGGTTGGCAGCGCATAAATTTGTGCATTTTCATCTCCATCTTGATCAAAAGAGGCAATGATAAATCGACCTTGTTTATCATAAGAGATGCCATGGCAGCTCTGATCCTTGAAGGTTAGTGGATAAGGAAATGTATTCGGTAAATCTATTGCCCAAAGATTATATTTTCCACTGATATTTGTACTGAAAATACATTGCGATTCATCAGGACTTACTTTAAATAGCTGAATACTAAAAGTGCGGAAAAACTGCTCAACATCTGGTTTATTAAAACGAATCATCGAAATCTCCCCTTCATTTTTTTGTTGTTCAATCTTAATATGTATTATCTACGAAAAAAATAGGTTAAGGTTTCCAACAAAACTAATGAATACTAAAAAATTTTGAGATGATTGTGGAAATTATTTATTTGCAACACCAAAAGGCACATGTACAGATGGAGTGATCTTAGCTACTCCTTCAATATGCCCTAGTTGATCATCGAAGAAAATATGTGGTTTAAACACTTTAAGCACACGTTCCTTGTTGATCCCTCCCAAGAAAAAGGCTTCATCAACCTGTATCCCCCAATTCCTAAGCGTTGAGATGACTCGTTCATGTGCTGGTGCGTTTCTTGCTGTAACAATTCCAATTCTAATTCTAGGTTTATAGTTCTTAATAGATTGTTTTTTATCTAACTCTATCTTTTGTAATGTAGAAACTCCTTTTAAAAATTTCATTAATGGACCAGGAGGTAGAGGTTCTTCTGCTTTTTGTTTTTCATGTTTATGAAATAATTCAATGGCACCTGTTTGATATACAACTTCCGCTGAATCATCTGCTAAAATACCATCAAAATCAAAGGCGATTCTTAACTCCTCTTCTTCATCGTTATCAATAAACTCTGTTGGAAATACTTGCCCTGCTGGAAGTCCTCTTTGTACTGCTTGAAGAACATCTTCATGATTTGCGGATAAAAATAATGAAGCATTAAAAGCTTCCATATACAAAAAGGGATTACTTCCTTTTACAAAGGCTGCCCTTGAAATGGGAAGTTTATAATGCTCAATAGAATTAAAAACTCTTAATCCCGTATCGGGATCATTTCGAGAGAGAAGTACAACTTCTACTGGTTGGTCATCCATCGTATTTCCATTCAAACCTAATAGCCGTCTAACTAGTGGATAAGCCACACCTGTTTTAAGTGTTTTACTTTCATTCTCTCTTTGATACTTCCTATATTCTTCTTCTCCTCTTTCTAGAAATATCTGATCAGATTCAGACAAATCAAATAGTGCGCTTGAAGCTACAGCAACAACAAATTTCTCTTCAATTTGATAAGGCATAAGCACTCCTCTAAAGCTTCATTAATAATATTTTCTCAACTTACGAATGGCCATTTTTTAATATATCGGCTAAATCTTCAGGGTATACACGTACACCTTCCAATGCTTCAAGATCTATCCATTCATATTTATTCTTATCTAATCCTATTTTATTCTCGTCAGCAGCATTTGTAATTTCATCTTTGCTAAAATTACATTTAAAATAATAATCAACTTGATGAGTGTCTCTTTCCCATTCAGGATTTTTATGATATTCGGCCATATATTCTTTTACATATAACATCTCATGAACATCAATTTCATGACCTGATTTATTAGTAAAACCTCTTTTTAAAGTAACTCTTAATTGTTCACCATTTTTTTGAGGTTCGCATGGTAATAAAAAATAAACTCCATCTTTATCTTTGTTTTTTGTAAATAAGATTTTATCATTTAGTGTAATTGCGGCTTTTGTTATGTTTTTTATCGGTCTCATCTGTATTCTCCTGACTATTCAATAATTTTATCTCTTTTTCATGATTAAAATATATTTATTTTAACATTTAAATCTTCCATTCTCACATCTTTCTCAAATTATTCTCTAACTCCTCATTTCTTTTTTATACTATATATTTTCAATAAAAATAATGAATTTCCTGTATTTAATATCTGAAACCATGGACAAATTAAAATCATATTGGTTAATAATTAAGAGAGATTTTGTAATATAATCTTAACATTACTTTGATCTCTCTTTAACAAATTATATCTATAATGAACTTAACCCCTTTTTTATATATAAATTTTTTTCATCCTGCAGCAGAAAAACTGTGGGTTTTTTCTTTTTAATAATTGTTAACACAGGTACATTTTTACGGAATATAAATAATCAATCTTGAATTTTAGTTTTTCAAAAAAGAAATACCATCTAGTAACTTTAGATTGGCATACTTATAAAATTATATTCAAATCCCACCTGTTACACTTTATGAGTTTTAAAAAGTAACTGCCCCTAATTGATTTCCATTTGGGTCTACAAAATCAAAAAACCTGCCATCACCACTTCCATAAACAACTTCAAATGAGAAGATATTCATATACCTTATATGTAGAAAAAAGATACGCTTAATTTTCATTTATTTTTTCTTTCATATTTATTACATTTCCATCAGGATCTTGGAATTCAAAGTAAAACCATTCATCATCCTTATTCACCTTTATTCCTCAAGTAATTTCTTGATATACAATATCTTTTTAAATCTGGTAAAAAAGAAATTATTTTTTCGTTTTCAATCATAACTACCTCTCCTAGGAAGCTAGAATGAAGTTTTACATATTAAAAAAAGCAGCCAAAATGAATTTTGGGCTACTTGAAAGTTAGTTTAATATTTTATCGAAAATTCAATTTTCATTATAACAAATTGCAAAATATAAGTCTACTATTTTATTCAATTTTCCCCTATAATCGGAACATAATAAAATAAAGGAGAGTTATTATATTGATAAATGAAATACCAAAAATGTGGAGAAATGTACAGTTTGACGTATTAAATCACGTAATCAAGTGGGAACCTTTAAGAGATTGGTCATTATCCAATGTTAATCGAATTACACTTCAATCCAAGGAAACAAAGATTGCCAAATGGTCAGGTGGAAACATGACTAGAGAAATGGACATATACAACGATCTATTAATGCCACTTGAAATTGAAAGACCCCTCATTTACGAAAATCATAAGTCTGAACATGGTTCCTTTACAATTATGCAAGATATAGGCAGAGACACACTAGAACAAAAACCACTTGAAAAATACTTTATTGTTGCTGCAAAAAAATTAGCCCAATTACATCATCAATCAACTATGAATATTGAAAACGAACGATTGTCTAAGGAAATACTGGAACGTTACTGCGTTACGTTTGATACTTTTATTGAAGAACTATTTTATTTAAGTGAGCACACATTTTTTTCTGTAAATCAAAAGCAAACAATTAGTCAACTAGCACATCTATTTCCTGAAAAAATCAAAAAATGTTATCATGATTTCCCAATGACACTAATTCATAATGATTATTTTCCTAAAAATCTAATCGTTACTGATGAAAACATCAAAGTGATTGATTGGAGTAATGCATATATTAGCCACCATCTTGGAGACGTATACGGTTTATTAAAGGAAGCAAAGTATCGTCAATTCAACCCACAACATTTAATTCAAGCTTATTATAACGAAATAAGTAACAGACCCTATTCATTAACAGAGTTAAATTGGTTTGTACATTTTGGAGGGATTTGTTGGTACATACATACCATCAAATGGATTCTTGATTATGGAAGAACTGTTATAGAGGGATCTGAATATTGGATTGAAAGCATGATTATTGATATAGAAGGTCTTTTAAGAATAATAAGGAGTTGATCATCATGTTGCTTGGAATGCACCTTCCGATCTGACCACCAAACTTTATACTTAGGATCTGTTCCTTTAAATGAAAGACTACTTTTTTCAAATGAAAACAATTAAAACTCAATATAAAGGCTTTCTACCTATTATTGATAGAAAGCCTTTTAAGCTGAAAGATTTTACCTTTCCTTTTTTATTTCCTTTCCTTCTTCATCCAATTCCCATTGATGCTCTAAAGTTGATTCTATTATTTCATAAAACGCCCAATGGTCTGGATGTACATCCGTAAACCCTGATGTATCAATACCATACAAAGGTCCACGTTTAATTAATTGATTTAATATCCTAACAGCTTCAGAACGTGTGAGTTTTTCTTCTGATTTGAAGGAATTGTCATGAAAGCCAGTCATAATTCCATAAGTTTTGTTGAGTAAAATACTATCGTATGCCCAATAATCAGAAGTCACATCTGTATAATCAAATTCCTCATCTATTGATTCACAAAACATATAAGCATGTGTATTTTTTTCACATTGATTTTGTACCCATCGATCAATAATGTTAGCCATTTGTGCCCGGGTGATGTGATCTTCTGGTCCGAAATGACCATTGGTATAACCTTCCATGATTCCTTGTTGTTTTAAAATATTAATTTCTTCAAATGCCCAATGATTCTGTGTTATATCTTGGTATGGTAATGAATTATCCTCATCAAAAGTTTCACTTAAATTTCTAGAAAGCATCGCAGCCATTTGAGCGCGAGTGATAAAATCATCTGGTCGGAATGTTCCATCTTCAAATCCATAAATATATGGTGTATGTGAACCAGTTAGATCCTCGATATATAACATTGTAAATGTACTGAAGTTATCTATATCAAATTGTAAACCAAGTTCATTATCGTGATAGGTTACAATCTTTCCTTTGATCATTTCAGTGCTTCCATCGCTATGTTCTATAAATACAACAAAGTTATCTAAATTGTTTTGACGTACTCCTTGCAGAAATTTATTCTTGAGCGGAAGTATAAGCGTCACTGGACGACTTTGCATATTTGTTTCAATGTTTATAGGTCTACCTATAACTTGTATTTCTCCATCATTAGCAATATTAAGTACTTGCTCATCTTTCTTAATACGATCTTCTAGTTCTTTTTTTTCATCTTCTTGTTTTATAGGAATGAGGTGGAAAAATAGATCTTCATTAAATTTATCCAAGGAACTATTCGATACAATAATTCGTGTGTTTATTGTATAAATTTCAAAATTGGCATCTGCATTCTCCATTAATGATAGAGAACTCGCTGGAATAGTTACATTTACTTCCGTAACTTTATCCTCTTCATCTGGGATGACAATACGTACAGTTTTATCGTTTGAACCATTTAAAGAATCTACAACATCCTCTACTCGTTCTGGTATTAAAGTCACATCATCTATGATACTACCATCCTTATTTGATATCTGTGTTATCGGTGTTGTTGAAATAACCTCACTATCACCGACTGTTCCAATTTCCACGTTAACAACTTTCTCTTTTACTTTTGAGTTTGAATTTGAATCTGAATTTGATCTTGGTTTTGGAGTTGATTCATCTGATATTGGCGGAGCATCTCTCGTTACCGTTATTGTATATGTCTTCTTGGTTTCTCCATCTTCCGCTGTAACCTCTACTTCTATGACTGTAACTCCGACTAATAAGTCCATCAATTTATTCGTTCCTTCTTCACCATCAATCGTGATGGTTGCATGTTCATCTTCTGCCGTAGATGAAACTTCTATGCTTGTAATATCATTTACCACTTCTACTGAGTATTCATCTATCTCAGCAGCAAATTCTGGGGTTATTTCCCCCTCACTTATAGTTAAATTGCTCAATTTTGCATTGTCACGCAGTAAGTGCAAATCATACTCTTCCACTGTTGATAACTTATGATCACCATCATATCCACCTATTGCATAGATCTTTCCATTTGCGACTGTGACTCCTAAATTATCACGTGCAGTCAGCATATCAGATTTGATCAATCTTGATGGTTGCATTTTCATCATCCGCTGCTATGGCTGATACTTCTATGCTTGTGATATCATCTTCCACTTCGACTATGTATTCATCATCGTCAGCAGCAAATGCTGGGGTTAATTCCCCCTCACTTACTGTTAAGTCTATTAAATTGGCATCTTCTGATAACGGCGGTACTTCTCTTTCTACCGTTATTGTATATGTCTTCTTTGTTTCTCCATCTTCCGCTGTGACTTCTACTTTGATGACTGTATCTCCGATGAATAAGTCAATCAATTTATTCGTTCCTTCTTTGCCATCAATTGTGATGGTTGCATTTTCATCATCTGCTGTAGCTGTAACTTCAATACTTGAAACATCACTGTTAACTTTGACATCATAATTCAATTCGTACTGATTAAATTCTAAAAGTTCTAAGTTTCCATCGCTTGCACTTAAATCCAATAGATCACTATTACATGACCCCAAATATGATTGAATAGCCAGTAATCATCTATTCCCCGACTTTTTACAATCTCCTAGTTGGCCATAATAATTTCCTCCCCAAGCCCATATCTTTCCATCATCATCCATTGCTAAACTATGGTTATATCCAGCAGAAATGGCTGAGATATTACTTAATTTATTACCTTCATTATCTACTAATACGGGTACAGGTGTGAACTTATCTTCTAGTGTACCATCTCCCAATTGACCATCTTCATTTCTTCCCCATGACCATACCTCTCCGTTATCATCTAATGCTAAACTGTACTCATGACCAATAGCAATTGCCTGAATGTTATTCAATTCTTCTACCATTAAAGCCACCTTGCTATGTCCTAAAGATGGATCAACTCCTAACTGACCTTTATTATTTCTTCCCCATGACCATACCTTTCCTTCGCCGTCTAACGCTAAATTATGTTCAACTCCAGCAACAATAGCTGTGATATTGCTCAATTTATTACCTTCATCATCTACTAATACAGAAACAGGATTGGACTTTGATTTTGTTGTACCATCTCCTAATTGACCATAATCATTTCTTCCCCATGTCCATACCTCTCCGTTACCATCTAACGCTAAACTATATTCAGATGATGCAGCAATCGCTGTAATATTACTTAATTTATTACCTTCATTATCTACTAATACAGGAACAGGATTGGACTTACTTTCTGTTGTACCGTCTCCTAATTGACCATAACTATTATAACCCCATGCCCATACCTCACCATGTCCATCTGTAGCTAAACTATGCTGAAATCCACCAGTAATAGCTTGGATATTACTCAATATATTATGATCGTCATCTACTAGTTCAACAGATACAGCTTTTTTCCGATCTTCTGTTGTACCATCTCCTAGTTGACCATAATTATTATAACCCCATGCCCATATCTCTCCATCCTCATCCATTGCAAAACTATGTCTTAATCCACCAGAAATTGCACTAATGTTGTTCAACTCATTATTATCATGATCTATTACTGGTACAGCTGTCCATTGATCTATTGTTGTACCATTTCCTAGTTGACCATTTCTATTCCATCCCCATGCCCGCACTGTATTATCTCCCTCTAACAACATATTAAAATGCTGACCAGCATAAACATCAGTTGGCTTTGATATCAAATCCTCCGCAAAACTAGAATTCACTGCAACTGATGTCATCGAGGTAACTACTAAAATAAAAGATAGAAATAAATGAACTATTTTTTTCATATGTACGCTCCTTATTGTATTAATTCCAATTTATTAGTCATAACTCAGTAAAAATATAGATTATACTTTTTAGATTTCGTTATAACCAAAAATACAACAGGATTATATCAATTCATTCTTACAAAAATCTGACAAGAAGTGACATCATCACAAAGAAAAATAAAACAAAAAACAAGGACATCTAAAATGTATTTTATTCATGATCATTCAACGCATAAAGCTTTAAAAGTAATCGGTTTATCTTCTCATGTTCTGGGTATAAAGATAAACATGTTTTTATAATACCTTCCGCACGGCTTAAGTCATTTTTGATCATATAATAAGTAGCCAACTCATTTGTTAAGAAGATATATTTTTCTGATAAGTCCCTATCTAAAGCTAAACTCCACATATAATCCTTCTCCTCAAATAGATTACCTTTGTACAAACGAAAAACTCTTTCACTTTCAGCTAAATTTTCTTTCAAAACCTTTGAATGATGTGAGAAATATTGTCTGAATTCTACTAGGTCACAAGTGACTGATTGCATTTCAAGCATATATCCTTCATTCAACTTTTGAATATTTAACAAAATGTTATTTTCCCTTAAGGCTTTTTTTAACCGATGAATTGTAGTGTGGAGATTTTGTGCGCAATTTTTAGACCACAATAAATCCATCAATCTCCATTTACTGATGATTTGATTAGGGTTTATTAAAAAATATGCGAACAGTTCTTCAGTTTTTCTTGTTGGCCATTTTACAATTAATCCGTTTACTCCTCTTACTTCAAACGTCCCAAAGCAATGAATTGGCATTTCTTTGTATATTTCTAATGAATTTAATTTATTCATATGTTTATCATTTTTAATTAATCTAACTACTACCCGATCAATATCGTCAGAAGTTACAAACTTTACTAAATAATCAACAGCATTTACTTTAAAAGCTTCAAGAGCATACTGCTCATATGCTGTTGTAAAAACAATTTGTATATCCTCATTCACTTGAATCAGTTTCTCAGCCAATTGTATTCCAGTCATTTCTGGCATCTCTACATCAAGAAAAACAACATCTGGCTGAATTGCGGGGAACTTCTCCAATGCTTCAATAGGATTTGTAAAACTACCCACAACGAATAATTCAGAATTCTCATCAATTAGAATCTTCATTAAATCTAGTGTCGGTTGTTCATCTTCAACAATCATCACCTTAAGCATAACTATTCTCCTCTTTTAAAAGTAAATGACTATTTTTCATTTAGACCTCTATTGTTAGGTAACTCTATTGTTATTTTTGTTCCTTTGCCTATCTTTGATTCAACATAAATGGATCCATTCATAGCATCCAATCTTTTTTTAATGTTAGACATCCCTATTCCTCCATTTCCCAATTCGTCTTTTTCAAACTGCTGTATTACTTCATCAGGTATACCTACACCATTATCTTCTATGATCACTCGAATAGTCTCTTTCTGATTTCGAATAATTAGCTGGACTAACCCTTGACCCTTTTTGTGAAAAAGCCCATGTCGTATAGCATTTTCTATAAACGGTTGAATACATAAGGATGGAACATGAATATCTTCTAGGTTAATATCAATATCATTACTAAACTCAAACCAATTAAATCTTGCTTTCTCAATTTCTACATAAGCTTGTACTAACTGCAATTCTCTCTTAAGTGGAACATACATCGTTGTGTGATCGGTATTATAAATAATGCGTAAATATTGATTTAACATGCTTAATAAACGTATGGCTTCCTCTATATTTGTATAACAGAAAGAAACAATGACACTAAGCGCATTATGTAAAAAGTGTGGTTTGATTTGAGCTTGTAAAAAAGCCAATTCGTTATGAAAAGCTTCTTCCATTGATGACTTCATAGATAACAGCGTCTGGATTCTAGCTAAAATGGTTTTGGAGTCAAACGGTTTTGTAATGTAGTCATTTGCTCCTGCTTTAAAACCCAATTCAATATCTTCTGGCAAATCCTTAACTGTTGCGAATAATACGGGTAACTCAAGTAACGAATGGGTTCCTCTAATTTTTTGACACAGTTCAATACCTGACATCTCAGGCATCATCACATCCAGTATAGCAAGATCAATTTGTTTATATTTTTCTAGCTTTCTTAATGCCCCTTTTGCGGAAAAAGCAGTGATCACATTGTACTCATATTTAGACAATAAATTCAGTAAAATTTGAATATTTGATGGTTCATCATCTACGATGAGTATCGTATGTTCATGTTGTTTCACCAAATCAAAATCATGATTTGATGAAACAACTGTATTGACCTGTGGGATTAATTCCCTTCCTGCTATTTGTTCCGATTGATCTGCTCTTGGTAAGGTAAAGCCGAACCTTGTTCCTTTTCCAACCTCAGACCAATCTACCCAAATCTCACCATTCATTTTTTCGATAAGCTGTCGACTAATATACAACCCTAATCCCATACTTTGATATCCATCTTGAGGTGACATCTGATCTAGTTGTTCAAAGTAACCAAAGATTTCTTCTTGTTTTTCTATTGGTATCCCTGTCCCTGTGTCCTCAACATAAAAATAGATTTTATCATCCATTAATTTAGAAGAGACAATGATCTTACCTATCTCCGTATGTTTGATTGCATTTTGAATTAAATTATATAAAATTTGTCTGATTCGATTTTCATCTGCAATGACTAAAGCCACTTCACCAATTTCATTCATTAATTGAATTTGTTTCCCTTGAATCTCAAAAGTCAATACATCAAAAACAATTTGTGTGGATACCTTTAAATCGACCTTAGTAAGATGCAACCTAAATTCTCCATTTTTCAATCTTGTTACATCAATAAGATCATTTACTAAGTTAGATAATTTCATGGATGTATCATGAATCAATGAAAGATTTTCTTTTTGTTTTATTGATATCCCCGCATCTTTTTCATCCAATAAAAATGAGGAAATATTGATAATCCCGTGCAGCGGTGTTTTTAGTTCATGTGAAGTTTTAGCTAAAAATTCATCCTTCACTTTATCAACTTCCAATAATTCTTTAGATAACTGTTCGTTTCTCTTAAAAGCATTTGAAAACTGCAATGACATCAATAAAGCAAACATAATCAAAAAAACAAAGGATTCTATTGGGAATAAAGTTACCAATGTGTCTCCATGCATGATTCCATATTCCAACATATTATACTTAATATAATAATTGGTCATAGCAATCGTCCCAATGATCATATATACACTGCCTTCCATCTTCTCTAAAGCACATTTAATCATGACGTAAGCAGAATAAACTGATGCCACTCCAAAATAAACAGAGGTTAAGATGAGCATCCATAATGGTATATAATGAGGAAACAAAATAAAATAAATCAAAATTAAAGATCCTATTGTAACAGCCATCATTACAATCCACTTTGATACTATATTTTTAAATGCTGTAAAAATAAATAAATATAAAGAAATGTTGGCAAGTACAGTTGAAATTGTCTGAATCCTTAAAAATAAACCATACGGAGTTTCAGGAAATACCATATACCACACTTTTTCACCGATAACAACCGTATATAACCCTGCACACAAACAATAAATGGAAAAAAATAGTAATAATAAATCTTTCTTCCTCTGAGAGTACAGCCCAGCAAAAAAAAGACCCATAATGATAAACACACTACTTTGTACCCAATCATGCATCAACGATTTATCTCTTAATTGGGAGATATGATGTTGGTCTCCCAAATAGATAGAGTTAATGATTCCTCCGCCTGCTAAAAAATCATAGTTTGCCACCTGTATAATGATTTCGTTAATTCCATTCTGCAAAGTAAGATAAACAACATATGGGGTATTTGCAGGTGTGTATACATCTTTTTCCCCGGGTTCTCCACTATTGCCGATGATTTCCCCGTTAACAAAAATCCGATTGGACATACGTATAACTGATGTTTTAAGTCCAAAAACTTTTCCTTCCCCATCATCAATTTTAATTTTTAACCTGTAGGTTGCTTCACCATATGCACTCATAGACTGACCATCGATATCATAAGCTGTCCAAATGGCAGGAACCTGAACATACCTAGGTGTAAGCCCATGCTTCTCCATTGGTTTAAAGTCACCAGCATCTAGTAACATATAAGGATAAAACTCCCATTCCCCATTTAGCGGCATTTTACCATCGTTTGTAAAATTCCACTCAGATAGATCCAACACTCCTTTTTCAGCTGATAGAATGTTTTGTTGCTTGGGACCAAACAGATGTATTACTGTAAAAATTATTAAATATGAAAAGATAAGTATTGTAATAGCGATCATTATTTTTTTCATTCTATACTCCTACTAATCCGTCTATTTTTATCGGATATATTTGACCTAAATTACTTTTTTCTGTTTATATTCGTTAATCTATAATATATCAAATTCCTCTCACAAAATTCTTACAAAATCCATCATGTAATTTTAAAAAGCTGTATAATCAATATGTTTTCCAAATAAAACAAAAAACGAATAGTCTTATATAAATTGCTACCTCACTTTTAGGGAATAATACCAATGAGGTGGGTTCTAATGATTAAAAAAATAATACTGATACTATTTATTAGTTTAATTTTCGAAACTGTTATTGCACAGACCAATAAACAGATTGAAATTTTTGACATAAGTAAAGGAGAAGTCCTCAAATATATTAAAGTCAATATAGGCTTACAACAAGATGCAGAGACATTTCTTAAAGGGATAACAGGGTTATATGTTAGAATTGATCCTATTCCAAGCGAAGGATATTTAGTAAAAATTCCTTTAGATCCTAGTTTTTTAGTAAAAAACCAATGGATAAATGAGCTTGTAGATGAAGTCATCATTGTATTTTCTACTCGAGAAGCTCCCTATTTAATGGTTTTTGATAAGGAAAATAGACCTCTCTTTTTTACATTTGAAGGTGATACAGATACATTTTTAACAAAATTGAATTTTACTCCCTAGACCTCTAACTGTGAGGTCTTTTGTTATTTTCTACATATGATGCCCCTAGAATTAAATATCTCAAAGGCTCCTATAGGAGTTTTGTTCAAAAGTGGTTTTTTAATAGGTAGGAGTGGTTTTTTAATAGCATGTGTTACTTGTCTATACATTAGTAATCTAGCAAGCATAGAATATTATATCTAAAATGATAGGAGGTGTTTCAATGGGTCGAAAAAAATTTAAAAAAAGAAAATGTAAAGTATTATCAACGGGAGTATTAAATACGACTGAAGATACGGTAAATGCACACTTAGAGCTAGTGAATCTAAATTCAAAAAAAACAGAGACGGTTCGATTTCAAGTCATAGATTGGGTTCCCTCCCCACCTGTAGTCCTCTTCGATCAGGAGGTTGATTTATCTCCAGGTGAAACAATGGAATTTGATGATACTTTAAATACAGTACACTATGAAATAAGGATCAAACATCCAGGTAGTAAAAACGTCATCGTGAATACTTTTGCAGCAGATGCTGATGGATTTACAGTGAGTGGCCTTACCCTTACTCAAGATCAGTTAATGAGAATATGTGCACCATTAATAGAAAACACAGGATGTTAATCATTAAGTCTTGAAGAGGAGGTCAATAGAGTAATAGAATTTTAAGGCATACAAAAGCTTCTATCACACCCCGTGAAGAAGCTTTTCAATTAAATGTTCCTAAATATCTCCATTTCCTAAACAGACAACAGACTCTACATTATTTGATAGTGGAAGCAACTCAGATATTTTTAAATAGCCACCAACATAGTTTTGGTTATAACTTGTTAAATAAAAGGATAATGACATATCATTGTGTAGTACTACTGTAACCCATTGTTTGAGACATGGCTTTGCTTCTTCTTCGTTCATTATAACCTTTCCTTGACATATCATTGATTTAAAAGCATTGTGGGAGACAAAACCCTCTACATGATTCATATTAAAAGATTTAAGATAAGCAGTAATAACAGTTCCGTCGGTTAACTTAAATTCGATCCAATTGTTTGTACAACTTAAAATTTCAAAAGGATTTACTCGGAAAGGGGGTAGAGCTGATCCAACCAAATATGAATAATGAACTTGTATGGGCTGCCAACTGCCATATACAGAATGTATATCAAGCCCCAACATTCCATTAAATTGGTTAACACTTCTTACGTACGCTCGCACATTCCCATAACCAGGAATGTAGGTGCTAATAGTTTGCCCTGCATACACTTTATTAGTTGCAGGTACATACTCAGTTGACTGATGTCTAAAAGAATACATATTTTTATTATTGTGATCTATACGATTTGTCCCATTGTTTCTCATGATCAAGTCACTTCCTCCTTGATATGTTTTAACAATGGCAGTATATGCTCTAACTAGGCAAGAGTGCACTTATTTTTCATTTTACAAAATCATAAAAAGCTATCAATAGTAAACTATCAATAGCTTTCATTATTTAAACAAATATAAATTTATCTGACTCCTCTAAACTTCTGCGAATAATCTTTCGCTTGTTGAGCAGTAAAAACTCGATTTCGATTCCAATCTAATAAAATCCGATCAATATATCGAAAATGTACTTTACCTGCAAAAACTGCTTCTTTTAGAGCCGCCAAAATAAGTTCCTCTTTATATTGATCATGATCAATCCAACCTGATATCGTCTCAAGCTCCATGGGTGATAGAGGTCTAGCAAATTCTTTTTCAAAAACCGAAAATAGGTTTGATTCATTTTGTGATTCAATCTCATTATGATCTAGCTCAGTTGAATCCGACATCAAAATGTCATCTATATAACATTCAATTAATTTCTCATTTATAGCTTCCAAATTATATCGTTCAGACTGCATACCTGTAACAGGATCAATGTGTTCATCTATATTTAAAATACCGTCCTTCATCATTTTTTGCATAAAGTAAATAACTTGATCAGGGGAGACACTCATTCTGAATTGAATTTCCTCTAATGTTGGAAAATCTTTGTGATCTTTTTCCTTAAAAGAAAGGATATGAATGATCATCATCACTTCCACTTCAGAAAGATTCAGTTTTTTATAATATTTTAATAATAAGTTAGGAACAGTTACAGTTCCCTCTTTTATACCCATTTGAATTCCTTTTGATATCTGAGAGATGTCAAAGCTGTTATTCATTCAAATCTGCCTCCTCATTGATCTTATCTTTTGGTTCAAAAAGGAGGTTTTCCATACTTTTTGAACATTCACTTATGGGTACATGCGATGTAATAGACGTGGGAACGGAATCGTTTCGCGAACATGCTCTATTCCACAAATCCAAGCTACCGTTCTTTCTAATCCTAGTCCAAAACCAGAATGAGGAACAGAACCATACGTTCTTAAATCCATATACCATTGATACGCTTCCTCGGATAATTTATGCTCAGCAAATCGCTGTTCCATTAATTGTACGTCATCTATTCTTTGACTTCCTCCGATGATTTCACCATATCCTTCAGGGGCAATAAGGTCTGCACATAAAACGACTTCTGGTCGTTCTGGATCAGGTTTCATGTAAAATGATTTTAACTCTGTTGGATAATTTGTGATAAATACGGGTTTATCATAATGTTCAGCAATAGCTGTTTCGTGTGGAGCCCCAAAATCCTCTCCCCATTTAATCTCAAAATCTTTATCTTGTAAAAACTGAATCGCTTCATCGTATGTAATACGAGGGAAGTCCCCTGTAATTTGTTCAAGTTTACTTAAATCTCTCTTCAAAAATTTAAGCTCTTTTTGGCAATTTTCCAGAACCGATTGTACGATGTGTGAAATAAATTGTTCTTGTATTTGTAAGCTTTCCTCATGTTCTACAAACGCCATCTCAGGTTCAATCATCCAAAATTCTATCAAATGTCTACGTGTTTTTGATTTTTCTGCTCTGAATGTTGGACCAAAGGAATATACACGCCCTAGTGCCATAGCAGCTGCTTCCATATAGAGTTGTCCACTTTGTGAAAGAAAAGCATCTTCTTCAAAATATTTTGTATGAAATAATTCTGTCGTTCCTTCACATGATGAAGGCGTAAGAATCGGTGCATCCACCATTGTGAACCCTTTTTCATTAAAAAACTGATGTACTGCTCTAATAATTTCATTTCGAATGACCAAAATTGCACGTTGTCTAGGTGCACGCATCCATAAATGACGATGGTCCATTAAAAAGTCAACACCATGTTCCTTCGGAGTAATTGGATAATCTTTTGTTAGGTGGATGACTTTTACACCTGTTAAAGTTAGCTCAAATCCGGAAGGACTTCTCTCTTCTTCCCTTACAATTCCTGTCGCATATAAAGAGCTTTCTTGAGTTAACTCTTTAGCTGCTAACCAGATTTCTTCTTCTACTTCTTGTTTAACCATGACACCTTGGATAAAACCAGTACCATCTCTTAATTGTAAAAATTGAATTTTCCCGCTTGATCTTTTATTGTGAACCCAACATCCGATTGTTACTTCCTGTCCTACATATTGTCCAACTTCACGAACCATACATTTATTACTCATATCATCACCCTTTTACACTTAATTTAATTGAAATCTTTACTCTCCCCTAATTACTTTATAAGTTTATAAGTATCTCTAGCAATAACTAATTCTTCATTCGTAGGTATCACTAACACTTCTACTTTTGAATTGTTGGATGAAATTCTACGTTCTTCAGAAGACCTAGTCTCATTTATATTATCATCTAATTCAATTCCAAAAAAGGTCAATTGTTCACAAATTCTTTTTCTTAAAGTAACTGAATTTTCACCAACCCCCGCTGTAAACACAAGAACATCCATACCATCCATAGCAGCAGCATAAGAACCAATATATTTTCGCAATCGATATTCATACATATCAAAAGCAAGCTTAGCATTAGCATCTCCTTCATTCATATCCTCTTCAATTTCTCTCATGTCACTGCTGTGCCCAGAAATAGCCATGAGCCCACTATGTTTATTTAACATGGAATTCACTTCTGATATTCTTAAATCTACTTTCCCCATAATATAAGGTACAACAGCAGGATCTAAATCACCACTTCGTGTTCCCATCATTAATCCTTCTAATGGAGTCATCCCCATACTAGTGTCAAAAGATTTACCATCTTTTATAGCTGTACAACTTACACCATTTCCTATATGGCAGGTGACAATTTTAAGGTCTTCTAGATTCTCACCTAAAAATTCAGCAGCTCTTTGACTTACATAATCATGTGATGTTCCATGAAATCCATATCTTCTGATTTTGTATTTCTTATATAATGCCTTAGGTATTGGATAAAGATAAGAGGATGCAGGCATGGTCTGATGAAATGCGGTATCAAATACAACTGCTTGAGGAATGTTTGGCATTGTTATCTCAACGGCTTGAATTCCCATCATATGAGCAGGATTATGTAATGGAGCTAAGTCAAACAATTTTTTAATTTCTTGTTTAACCTCTTGTGTTACGATGACAGAGTTAGAAAAACTCTCCCCTCCATGCACTACGCGATGACCAACCGCTTCAATTTCATCAACAGATTTTATTATACCATGTTCTTGATGGACTAACATTTGCACTACTTTTTTTATTGCTGTTGTATGATCTAGAATCTCACTCACTTCTGTTACTTCAGGTTTACCCTCAGGTTCATGAGACAATATTGAGGATTCAAAACCAATTCTTTCCACCCTTCCCTTTGCGAGTACTGATTCATTTTCCATATTATATAGTTGGTATTTCAAAGATGAACTACCTGCATTGATCACTAATATTTTCATATCCGATCACCATCCACATCATATCTAAAAAATCCCTCTCCTGTTTTCACTCCAAGATTACCAGCTCTTACCATCTTTTTCAATAAATAAGATGGACGATATTTCAAATCTCCAAATTCACGGAATAAACGATCCAATGCTGCCAATACAGCATCCAATCCAAATCGATCACACATTTCAAGCGGACCATAACGGAAATCATAACCCAGTCTCATTGCTGTATCAATATCCTCTGCAGAAGCGACACCTTCCTCTAATGTGTGAAGTGCTTCATTAATTAATAAACAGATTAAACGGGAAGTAACAAACCCTGGGGATTCGTAAACCATAATCCCTTTTTTCTCTATCGTTTCTTGCACAAAATTCAATGTACTTAGAAAGGTTTCTTCAGATGTTCTTAATCCTCTTATAATTTCCACTAAATCAATTTCAGCAACAGGGTGTAAAAAATGTAATCCAATTACTCTTTCAGGATGTTTTGTTTTACTTGCCAGTTCCGTTAAACTTAATGTTGAAGTATTACTAGCTAGAATAACGTCTGGAGAACAAATTTCATCTAACATTTCAAATACTTTTTTCTTATCACGTAAATTTTCAGTAATGGTTTCTATGATCATTTCACATTCAGATAGCTTATGTACATTTGTAATTTTTTCAATTTTAGATAGGGTCAATTTTTTCTCTGCTTCAGTTATTGCCCATTTCTCTAATTGTTTGTCTAAGCTGATCTCAATACTATTCCATGATTGTTCTAGTTTTTCCTCTGTTTTTTCAACAAGGTACACTTCGAGTCCTTTTTTGGAAAGCATTTCTGCAATGCCTTGACCCATTGTACCTGCCCCAACAACTCCTATTTTTTTAAACAATAGTATCACCTTTTTTATTTATAAATTTATTAAAAGAACTTTTTGAACAAGTACTTTTTGATTAATTTTCCCTAAAAGATCATAACAAATGTAACATTCATTTTCATCAATTACACAAAATGTTCACAGGAAATGATTAAACTTATAGTTTAATTATACTAAAAAGACGATGCTCAACAAAGTTGTTCACCGTCTTCATCTAATATGAAAAGAGAATTTTCACTATTTGTATATATTTTTTACTTCTTTAAAGCATGAAGCTGAACTGCAATTTGTGCGCCCACATTAGCATTGTTCTCCACAAGTGCTATATTGGTTACTAAACTTTGACCTTTTGTTAATTCTTTTACCTTATCCAATAAAAATGGCGTTGTTTCTTTACCAGAGATGTTATTTTCCTTTGCTTCTGATAAAGCCTGATTTATAATTTGATTCATAAATTCGGGTGAAAGTTCATCTTCTTTAGGAACTGGGTTTGCGATGACAACTCCACCATCTAATCCTAATCCCCATTTCGTATCAATCATCTCGGCAACTTCACTTGTTGAATTCACTTGATAATCGACCTCAAATGCACTTGAACGTGAATAAAAGGCAGGTAACGTTTTTGTTTCATATCCAAGTACAGGCACACCATATGTTTCTAAATATTCTAATGTCAAACCGATATCCAATATAGATTTTGCGCCAGCACATACGACTGCTACATTCGTTTTAGCAAGTTCTTGTAAATCTGCTGAAATGTCCATCGTCGTTTCCGCTTCACGATGTACACCACCAATTCCACCTGTTACGAACACTTCGACGTTTGCTAAATTCGCACAAATCATCGTTGCTGCTACGGTTGTAGCACCATGTTTCTTTTTCATTAATAAATAGGGTAAATCTCTTCGACTCGCTTTCTCAATCTCATCACTTTTTGCTAAAAATTCAATTTCATCTTCCGTTAATCCTATTTTTATTTTTCCATTGATGATGGCAATTGTAGCTGGTACAGCACCATTGTCTCGAATAATCTGTTCCACTGTTTTCGCTGTTTCTACATTTTGTGGATAAGGCATTCCATGAGAGATAATCGTGGATTCTAAAGCAACCACCGGTTTATTATTATTTTTGGCTTCTAATACCTCTTGTGAATATTCTATGAATGATTTAAGTTTCATGTTGATCTTCCCCTTCAAAATAAGTTGTATATCCTTCATGTAACACTTTTTTGTTTAATCCAGAATGTACTGTTTCATTTGTTTGTAAAGTAATTGCTGAACAAGACATCCCATATTTACAAGCCGTTTGTATATCTTCACCTTGAAGTGTGGCATAAACTATTCCAGCTATTAGTGAATCCCCAGCACCTGTAACATCTTGAACATGGATTTCTGGAGGAAGAATATACTCTGACTCTCCCTTGTTAGTAGCATAAAATACGCCTTGTTCTCCAAGTGTAATCACTATATTTTCTATTCCTTTTGCGATCATTATATCTGTAGCTTTTTTATAGTTGTTTTCCTCATTTAAAGGTATACCTGTTAAAGTTTCAGCTTCATCTCGGTTTAAAATCAACCAAGTCACTCCTGTACAATCCTCAGGAATTTTATTGATCTTAGGAGATGAAACAGAAGCAATACAAACTGGGATGTTTTTGATGTAACTTTGTTTTATGATGTGTTCGATGACTTCAGGAGGTAAATTTGTATCCATTAATATTAAATCTGAACCAGCAATACGCCCCCACCTTTTTTGCACATGAGATACTTCCATTTGATCGATAATAGACATTTCAGATAATGCGATGACCATTTCCCCATCAGAATCAATGACTGCTGTATAAGCCCCTGTATTGCTGTTCGGAATTTTATAAATTAAACTCATATCGATATAAGGTTTGCTTTTTTCTAATAACCACTCCCCTTCAGAATCCTCTCCTAGAAGTGTTAGAAGTGAAACTGAACTTTCTAATCTACCAAGGTTTTCTGCAATGTTTCGTGCAACTCCCCCAGTTGATTTAAAAGAAGTGACTGGATTTGATGTTCCATATTGAGCTGATCCTATCACCTGTGCTTTACGATCTACATTTGCGCCACCTATACAAGTAATATGTTTTTCCTTAGGTAAAATGTATGCTCGTCCAACAAGTTTTCCTTTTTTTGTAAGTGTGGAAATATAGTTTGCTACAGCAGGTCGTGATAATTCCAATTTTTCTGCTAGTTCGTTTTGAGTGATAAAAGGATTTTCTTGGATTAGATGAAGGATGCGTTGTTCTTTTTGATTCATGGTTTCACCACCTTCAGTAAACTAATTTTATGATGTTTGTTTATATTATAAACTTTTGTTTGGGTGATGGCAATCGAAGGGTAAATTTGGAAGAGTTTCAATAATCATTAATAAATTAAAGTTCTTTTTAATTGAAGAAAATATAAAATGTAAAAGTGATATTGAATGTATATTTTAGAAGCAAAATAGAGTAAATGACTTTCTTCTGTAACACTCATGATTCAATACTGATGTTCAAATTTTTTTTTAACTTTGATTATTTAAAAGCCTACTCCCTATTTATTATCAGGGAATAGGCTAATTTTAAATACATAACTTTTCAACTAGATAATTTGTTGATTGCATTTTCCATCTTTTCATCTATATCTTCACCCTGATACAAATAAAAGATAGTGACATTATTGATTTCATGCGTATATTTGTCTACATCAATGTCTGCTGAACCTAATTTTTCTTTAAATTCATCCATTCCTTTATTTCGCTCTGTCTCATTTTCAAAAATATAAATGGATAGTTCATTGTCCCCAATTGCATAGACGTTCGGAGTAACACCGTTCAATTCAAGTTGAAAGATACTCCTAGAATTCCGCTCCGCCTCTTTAAGTTTAATTCCTTCTTCCGTAAGGGTAGTTGTCACATCATCTAAAGTTAGTTCTTCTTTAATGTTGTTATTGTCATTTGTACAACTAATTAAACTCAAGATTAGAAAAATGTTCAAAACATAAAAACATAGTTTCAATTTATTCATATTTCACACTCCCGTAGATGATTTATTTAAGTTATAAATGTCTAGTTAATTTAGCTTTCCCATTTTTTGAGAAAATAATAAAATCATCTACAAAGAGTTATATTAAATGTTTATGTTAAGATTTTTTAAGCTGTAACATCATTCCTAACTTTAATTTTACAGATTGAAGCATTATTATCATAAAACTTCTTGATGGATCAAAACATAGTCAAGAACCTTAGGAAAATTTTCCTTAAAGTTCTTCTTTAACATACATTACATTTGATTATTCTATTTTATACTGTTCAAGTATTTCAGTTGCTGGCATACTATCAGGAATTTCCTTTAGAACTTCTGTTGCAATTTCTATAGCTTCTTCCTTACTTAAGCTTTCTTGAATTTTTAGTGACAAAAAAACTGTCACCACAAACGTAGATAACAGTTTTCTAAATTATCATTTTTTTATGATAACAAACGATAGGGTTTAAATATTTTCCTTCACTAAAACTCACTCATCATATTCGCTAAACGAATTACCGAAACAGAAATCTCTGCCAAGGATACCGATTCCTGTGGACGGAATTGACCATTTTTATTTTCTGTTAACAAACCTAAAGAATTTGCTATTGCAATATGCCCTTGATAATCATTTGTAATTTGTTCCCTGTCAGTAAAATCAATAAGATATAGATCTTTTTGCTCAGCCATTTTTTGCAAACCTAACGCACGTACATACCAATAGGCTAATTTTTCTCTAGTCAAAGTTTCATCTATAACAAAGGTATCTGCTTCCTCATTAATAATTTCTTGAAATACTGCTCTTTCTATAATATGAAAATCATCATGCTCTAAATTAATATTCGAGAATGTTGGTGAAACCCCCTCAGTACCTTCAATGTCATAAGGATCATTGATTGACTTGATGAGTATATTTAAGCCATCGCCAACAGTTATTGATTTACCAGGATCAATCATTTCATTTTTACCAACAGAAATAATTCTTTTCATTATCAGATAATTGATTTCTTTTTTTGCCCATGAGTGTTCTACTTCAATATTTGTTGATAATTGATCCGATGCGTAACTTCTAGGTACCCACTCTCCTTGAATAGCATCGTAAAAACTATAAACCTCTGGAGCAAAACTGATACTATAATAAGCAAGGTAAGTTTTTTCTCCTCCCACTTTATAATCGGGACTCACATCGTAAATTAATTCTAATGTCAGATTACTTTTAAAGTCAGATATCACTTTTTCTTGTGATAATGCATCTTCTGGATTTGGCCACTGAATAGGCTGATAATCATTTACATTCATTCTTATTAAGGTTCCATCTTCTTTACTTACAGAAACATCTGCACCATTTCCTTCAATCCTAATACCGTCTTTATATTGTGGAAAATGAAAAACATATTCTGTTCCGTCTCCATACCTCAAATACGTTTGATTCAAATTACTTCCATCTTCATAAAATACGAATTCATGAGTTTTAGCAGGTGCATATTTTTTAAAATATTCGATAGCTTTATCCGAGGCTTCATCAACAGTAATCACACCATTTTGTTCAGAAGAAGAACCTTGATTTCTATAATCAGTTTTATGAAAACTTAATACATCCCCAGTTTCTTTATCAAAACTTACACTAGACCCTGTGCCTGAGTTTCCAAAATAATACATATAACTCACTTCATAAGTTGAGAGACCTAAACGTTCCTCTTCGTTCACACTTTTAATGACAAGCTCAACATCCTCATCTACAGGTGCTAACAATTCTACAGCCAATTTTTCAGCTTCTTCTTTTGAAAAGTTAGTATTTTGTGAAGGAGAGTCACTGATGAATTTGTATTTTCGATTTGGCTTAAGATCATTTGTTAACTCACCATTTAATAAATAAGAACCATCTTGGGCATAAACTTTATCAAAATTAGGATTTAAACCATAGGCTAAATTTGCTTGGATTTCGTCGTTTCGATAATCCCAATCTATTAAATAAACCAATTCAAGATTGATCTCTTTTTCAACTTGTTCTTTTATCGTTTCTAAAGATGAAATGTTACTTATATCTTCGAATGTTTCTCTACCGGTACTGTTTCTATTATAGTATCTTGTAATTTCACCATCACTTTGTACAGTTATACTTCCCTGTTGATCTTGAATTGGAATTCCATTTTCTTTTATTATAATAGAAAAATGATATTCTATTGGTTCAGTTAAAGGTGACGTATTCCCAAATCGATAAGGATCATTCTCTAATTCAACATTCGTTAATTGAATAGATTGTAAAAATCCTCTAGCAATCTCTTTTGCTTCTTCACGATTTACCTTTGGTGGAAAAAGGGCACCTTGGTTTCCCAATTCTTCAGCATCATAATAATAACTTATTAGTTTCATGGATTCATCAAATTGAAAATCTCCATATATACTTTTATCTTCACTAAACCTTTTATAAAACGATATCCTATACCCTTCTTCATCATATAAAGTTTCCAACTCAAAATCTTCATCATGAATGAAATCAAATTTGTTTGGAAATAATTCTCTTACTTTACTCACAAGTTCATCTCTAGACATATCTTGATGTTCACTTAAAGTATTTGTAATTGAAGCTCCAAATGTTGTCGTGCTTGTTTCAATGATAGTTGTTTTGGTCATAGTCTCTGCGCTAATACTTGACATAAAACTACTTACTAATATTGCGAATGATAAAAACAAAACTACTAATTTCTTTTTCTTCTGCAATCTTATTACCCTCCTTTTTCAAATTTTCTCTAATAAATATTATCTTATTCATATGAAGCATTTTTCTTATTTATAAATGCATGCATAAAAAAAACCATGATTAAGGTGTAATCTCCTTATCATGGTTTTTTGTTACTTTCGACCTATATCCCAAAAACCACTTTTTTGTGATAGTTCTTTTATAATCTCTCTTGCTTTATCAGGTTCAAATGGCATTATACAAAATGCCGTTTTATATCTAACATAATCATTCGAGTGATCTAACAGCTTTTTAAATTCATCCACATATTCAGAACCATTCACATATTCTCGAATTTTATAAATAGTAGCTCTTTCTATGATGGTCTGATTAAAATCTCCAACTTCTAATGCTTCCCCGTATCTAACTGATGCGCCAACAAATTCATCCATTAATTCTTGTGGTGTCTCCATTTTTATCACCTCATACAGTCTTATTTAATTCAGTTCTTTCTTTTATGTAAAAAAAGTCGCTTAATGTTTAGTTTCCAAATATCAATATTTAAAGACATTAATATATCACTTTATGTATAAATCTTACAGAATTTAATGATGATCGTAAATAGGAAATTCGTTTCAAAATTTCAAGAAACATAATAAAACCATCCTCAATGAGTCATAATCATCATGAGGATGGTCCTATTTGATATTTCATATTAAGTGATTCGAGACTTTTGATCTATTTATTTTGCATTAATTCTCTAAACTGGTTACCATTTAAAACTTCTTCATCAATTAGTATTTGTAAAGACTGTTCAAATACAGGTTTATAATGATCTAAATCCGCACGCGTTTTTATAGTTAAGTCATCTAAAATACCTTTGCTTGTTTTTAACAAATCCTCTTTTGTCACCATATCTTGGTTCACAATACCTAGTTCAGTTAAACCTGAATAAATCATATTTTCTGTTAGATTTAAAGCTTGTTCGAAATCATTCCTTGATCCCGTGCTTCTACCTCCATAAAACATTTGTTCAGCTACTGAACCACCTAAAGTAATTTGAATTTGCTGTTCTAAATAACTCTTCGTATACAAATACTGATCTTTCTGCGGATTATGACGCACAAATCCTAGTGCTTGACCTCTAGGGGTTAATGACACCTGTGAAACGGAGCCAGGGCGAACTAATTCAGCCATAATAGCATGACCTAACTCATGAAGAGCAACTCTTTCTCGCTCTTCGTTTGTTGATTCTCGATCCGTTTTTTCACCCATCATCACCTTATCAATTGCTAAAGAAAGATGTTTATGCTGTATATTATTTTCCTTATTTCTCATCGCATAAATAGCGGCTTCGTTCATCACACTTTCTAACTGTGCACCGGAAAATCCATAAGATTCAGCTGCAACTTTATTTAAATCTACCTCTTTATTTATTGGTTTATTTTTTGCATGAATATTAAGAATATGAAATCTGCCTTTTTTATCTGGGAGATCAACTTGAATCTGACGATCAAAACGTCCTGGACGAAGCAAAGCACTATCCAGCATTTCCTTACGGTTCGTTGCTGCCATCATAAGTATACGAGGTGTTTCCGCTGTATGAATACCATCCATTTCAGTTAACAACTGATTTAAAGTTTGATCATATTCGCGATGCTGCCCACCATCACGTTTGCCTCCAATGACATCAATTTCATCAATAAAAACAACAACACTTTCCTTTTTTTCCTTGATAGCTTTCATTTTTGCTTCTTTAAACATATCACGTATACGACTAGCACCAACTCCAACATATTTCTCAACAAATTCACTTCCTGATGCTGAAACAAATATTGAATTTGTATAATGAGCTGCTGCTTTTGCTAACAATGTTTTACCTGTTCCAGGAGGTCCTGTTAGCAAGATCCCTTTCAAAGGACGAATCCCTAACTTTGCTATTTCATCTTTGTGAATTAAAAAATCTAATGCTTCTTTCAGCTCATTTTTCGCACTATCTTGTCCGCCAATATCTTCAAAAGTTAAATGTGAAATCTTAGCTTCAGAACGTTTCCGCTCCCCTTGAATACCAACAGTTCCTTTTACTTTAGTGAAATAAAACACCCCAAAGCCTAACGCTAATAATACAACTATGGGTGTCACGTTAACACCAATATATAATAAAAAGAAAATGAGAACGGGAAGAAAACCCAAAGCAATTTCTTTTCCGTATTTATTCATAATTACCAGACCTCCAGTTCCGCAGATGTTCGTGGTAAAATGATGACTTTATAATGTTCATTAAGCTTTAATTGTACATAAACATTCTGATCATCCATTTCAGTTTTCACTTCTAGACCTTCTACTTTTTGTTTTTGCTGTTCAAGTTTTAAAGGAATATCTCCATACTGTTGATTATCCATTGCTTGAGCAACATCAAATAAAGAAGATGACCACCATTGATCGATCTTGTCATTAGAATTATCTATTATGTGATATGTTACTTCACGGTTATTAATAACAGACTCACCTTCTAATTCAATCTGTTGAATGACTTCTCTCAAACTAATGTTTGGATCTATTGATAATTCAATGGTTACCTGTTCCGTGTCAAAAGTTGTATTTACATCGTTCACACCATCTATATTTGAAACAATATCTGTCATTGGATTTGTTAAGGCGTAACTATTGTATAGAGACCATCCGCCAAATAAAACAGAAAAAGAGATCACTAAACTAACTAAAATGGGTATAGGACGAAACTTCATATATACGCCTCCTTCATTAGTATATCACTTTAGTATGTACAACTAGTATATCACATTTGTGTGTGTTGCTTCGAATGTAATCTGTGGAAATAGAAAAAAAGACGTCCGATTTTCTCGGACATCTTTTATCTCATTACACTCATTGTATATGTTTCTAACCATTCACCATCTTCAAATTGATAAAAATCATAATAATGTCTCGTTCCTTTTTCATCGTCACGTTTATAAAATACTTCCCAAGCCCATTCATCTGTCCATTTTGCTGGAGTGACACGTAAAAGTTCAATATCTGGTTCATTGTTTAATATACGTTCTTTTATTTCTTCCTTAGAGATGCCATCAGAAACCAGCTCGGTATGGACATCATTTTCACTTAGCCAAACGATAATATCCTGCTCTTCTTTATTTTTACCATAAATAATCGTATAAACGTCGTCTCCAATAAAAGTATCGGTATCCATCACTTCAATAAGATTTGTCTCTGCATATGCTTTCGTTACGGCTTCATTTACTTCCGCTCGGTGTGGACTTTGAATCGTTAAATAATACCATCGCAACACTAAAAATACGATAATTAGAAATAAAAAAATGAGAACACTATATCTAATTAATTTTTGTTTTTTTAAAGATCGTTCATATTCGCGAGCCATAATTTATTTGGTCAACCTTTCAAAACAGGCATTAAATTCGTATTTAATTTTTTCCTCATCTAAAGTCAGAAGTTCTTTGTTTTTAACAAGCTGATTTCCATTCACCCAAACGTCTTCAACATCACCTGCAGCTGCTGAATATACGACATGTGATATAACATCTGATTTAGGTAATAAATGAGCTTGATTGCTATTTAGAGCGATAAAATCTGCTTTCATACCTACTTTTAACATCCCAACATCATTTAACCATATTGATCTTGCACCATTAATTGTTCCTAAACGCAACGCATCTACTGCAGGAATTGCTGTTGGATCATATGTGTTTCCTTTATGGATTAATGCAGCTAACCTTATTTCCTCAAACATATCTAAATTATTATTACTTGCCGCACTATCTGTACCTAAAGAAACAAGAACCCCTTCTTTCATTAGTTCAGGTAATCTGGCAATTCCACTTGCTAATTTCAAATTACTCCCTGGATTATGAGAAATATGAACGGAATGTTCCTTTAATATTCCAATTTCTTCATCCGTTAGATGAACTGCATGAGCTACAAGACATGGTTGATCTAACACGCCTAACTTTTGCAAGTGTGCTACAGGTCTTAAACCGTACTGCTTCTCATTTTCCAAAACTTCATGTTGTGTTTCTGACATATGTGTATGAATGGGCAGTTGAAGTTCTGACGCAGCCTGTACAATTTTCTCTATAAACTCTGGAGTGCAAGTATAAGGAGCATGAGGACTCATCATCGTTGTAATTCTTCCGTCCGCTTTTCCATGCCAATTTTTTGCAAATGTTTTTGCTTCGTTTAACTTAGCATCTTGCACTTCCTTCCCACCAAAACCGATCATCCCTCTGGTTAAAGAAGCCCTCATACCTGAAACTTCTACTGCTTGTGCTACTTCATCCATGTGATCATACATATCTACAAAACAAGTTGTTCCACCTTTAATCATTTCCAAGATGGATAATTGAGTGCCCCATCTCACTTCTTCGTTTGTAAACTTCGCTTCCATAGGCCACATATTATCCTCTAACCATACCTGAAGCGCCATGTCATCCGCATAACCACGTAATAATGACATTGCCGCATGGTTATGTGTATTTACTAATCCAGGCATATAGATGCGATTAGAACCATCAATTATCTGATCATAGTCATTTTTACCTTCTGGTTTTTCTTTTCCAATATACTGAATAAGTTCATTTTCAACTACCATATAACCATCTTTTATCGTTTCATGTCCATTCATTGTAATAAATGTTCCATTTTTAATGAGTAATTTCATTCTTGATTCCTCTTTTCAATTCAATACATCCATTTAGATTCTTTTATGTTTCCATTTTCACTTTCTTATGTATTAATTATAAACGTTTACGTAACGATAAAGTCAAATATGAATGTTGCTTATGATTCATTTTAATAAAAGAAAAAATGGCAACAAGAAGAACGAAGGTAGCCACTACACTGCCTTCAGCACCGAATAATCCACCATTTATAAATTCTAGACCTTGAGTATGGTTTTTAATCAATGAATTCACTTCATTTCCTGAAACTTCAAATCCAAAAATATTTCCCTGAAAATAATTCCAAGTCAAATGTATCCCAATTGGCATCCAAAGCCCACCGCTAACTTCCCTGCTAACCGCAAGTAATACACCAGCTAAAAATATATTGATCAGCGGAATTGGGGAGTCAAATACAGATAAATTTAACATATGTAATCCTGCAAAAATGAAACTTGAACTTAGTATAGCAGGCCATGCACCATAATGATATTTAAACAACCCTTGCAAATAACCTCTACAAAACAGCTCTTCATTTACAGCAGTTAAGATAAAAATCACTAATGCTAAAGCTAACTGAAACCACAATTGAGAATCAGAACGTACTGATTCAATCGTAATCCCACCCAATATCCAAATCATTAAAAATGAGATAGACATTAATAATATCCCTATTAGTGAACCAAAAAAAAACTGCTTTCCCCAATCACTCTGCTTCCATCCCATAAACCACTTCTGTTTTTTTTCAAATATTATATACATCAAAATAGCTGCGGATATAAAACCAAGAGCTTGAGGTATATACAAGACTAAAACAATCATCGGCTCTTTTAAGTTAACAGAACCCGCGATAGTTTCAAGGGCTACGGGATCATTGGATATTAAAACATAAAGACTTGTGGAGATTATTGTATATATAAATGTTATGAATAATGCCAATAATAAGCTTAATAAAACCTTACCAATTA
The DNA here is from genome assembly GCF_010078385.1 of Chengkuizengella sediminis. Classification (NCBI taxonomy): domain Bacteria; kingdom Bacillati; phylum Bacillota; class Bacilli; order Caryophanales; family Paenibacillaceae; genus Chengkuizengella; species Chengkuizengella sediminis. The sequence continues at coordinate 380,964 of NZ_SIJC01000002.1, read as the reverse complement.
CTTTTAATAATGTATTATTCGTTTCTGACATAGGATGTTCCATCACCTCAGTTTGGATTGGATCTTATCTTTCTAAGATATCATCATTTCTAGTCTAAATAATATGCTAAGCTATGAAGCTCAGTTGTAAAATCTGCATGATGCACTTTAATTTCTGGAGGAACCTTTATAATTTTTGGTGCAAAGTTTAAAATGGCTTCAACACCAGCTTTCACAAAAGCATCCGCTACATTTTGTGCTTCACTGGCTGGAACAGTGATAATGCCTATTCTGATCTTTTGTGATTGAACGGTTTCTGTAAGCTCGTTCATTGGCTGAACGATTAAATTGTTAATTTTGCCCCCTACTTTTTCAGGGAAATCGTCAAATACAGCCGTGATTTTCATATTGCTCTTTAAATAAATATTATAATTACACAGTGCATGACCTAAATTACCTGCACCAACTAGTGCAACATGATTTGTCTGATCTAACTTCAATATCTGTTGAATTTTTTCAATAAGATAAGGTACATCATAACCGATTCCTTTTTTCCCAAACTCTCCAAAGTAATTAAGATCCTTACGTATCTGGGCAGGGTTCATACCTAATTTCTCTCCAAAATCTCTAGATGATACAGTTTGAATATTTCTAACATGTAATTCATTTAAAAACCTTAAATATATCGGGAGTCTTCTCACAACTGCTTCAGAAATTTTTTTCATTTCACACAACCTCTTTTCCTACTTCATCAATCCAAGAACCATTCTTGGATTCGTGGCACCATTTGCTCTGACTTCATATGTTCGATTTTAGGTTTTGGAAGTGAATACAGAAAATGTTTACCATATTGTGTATGAATAACTCGGGTATCATATATAATGACGACACCTTTATCTTTTTCAGTGCGAATGAGTCTTCCAAACCCCTGTTTAAACCTTATGACTGCTTGAGGAACAGAATACTTCATAAACGGATTTTGCTTTTTTTCCTTTAAATAATCACATTTTGCCTCAACAACAGGATCATTCGGAGGCTGGAATGGTAATCTAACAATGACCAAACAGCTAAGTGCTTCACCTGGAATATCTACACCTTCCCAGAAACTGCTTGCACCTAGTAATATACTTTTATCACTTTTTTGGAACATACGTGTTAATTTACTTCTGTTTCCTGAATCTACACCTTGACCTAATATTTGAAAACCTTGCGGTTTTAAAACCTCCTTTAGTTTCTCATATACCTGCTTAAGCATTCGGTAGGATGTGAATAATACAAGCATTCTACCTTGTGTTTCTATAGCTACTTCAACTAAAGAATTTGTTAAGCTTTGTATAAAATGTTCATCTCCATCAGCACCTCGAATAGCTGGAAAGTCTCTTGGTATACAAACTAAGGACTGATCTCGATAATTAAAAGCTGTAGGAAGCTGAACAGCACGAAGTTTTTCATTTTTCAAATCTTCTTCTAAACCAATCTGTTCCAATGAATATTGAAAAGATTCATTAACAGACATTGTCGCTGATGTCATTATTATACTATTTTTCACTTCAAAAAAGTTTTGTTTCAATATTTCACTTACATCAATAGGTACTCGTTTTAATTGGATTGATTTTTGTTTAAAATGAGCATTTGCTTCTATCCAATAAACTTCATTGTAGTCATTCATTTGCACAAACAATCTAAGATCGTCCCTAAATTGAAACAAATCTTTCATTGCACCGGATAGATCCGTTGATAAACTTTGAAAATCATATTCATCTTGATATTCTTTTAATATAGTTAACAATTCATTACATGTTTTCAAAACTTCGTTTAATTCTAGGTATATGTTTTGTTCAGTAGTTTTAATCGAACTCCAAGATTCAGGCAGTTGATCAACTTTTAAACGAAGTACGACTTGTCCAGCTTCAATAGAAGAGGTATTTCGTTTATTTATGATAACATCATAAAACAAGCCAGATAAAATGTCCCATTCTTCTTTAATTTGTATTAGTTTTTCATAGGTTTTATCTATTTTCCCTGTAAATATATGACCATCTATTTCCTCCATATGCTCCAGTTGAAAACGAAGCTGAGGCAATAAACCATTTTTGCTATCTTTAAAAAGCCAAGTGAATATTCGAATCAATGAAAAATAAGTAAGATTACTTCCCAAATGATGACTGGCTACTTGTTCAAAGTGATGGGCCTCATCAATGACAAGATGACCATAAGAAGGCAACAAGCGATTTTCTGCAATAACATCTGTCATGATCATAGAATGATTTGTAATGATTACATCCGCTTGATTTGCCTGATATTTAGCGCGATGATAAAAGCATTTTTTAAACCATGGACATGATCGATTCAAGCAAGAATCAGCATCACTTGCTACATCCATCCAAAATTCCTTCCCCTTATTTCCAAATGAAACTTCCTCATCATCTCCGTGATTCGTTTCACTTAACCATACTATCATTTGCCCCGCTGTAATACGATCTTCACGTGTATCTGCAATATCCTTTAAATTAATTTTACTTTCAAATTTCCTTAGACAAAGATAATGATTCCTACCTTTTAATACAGCTGCTCGAAAATGAGCAGGAAAAATCTTATGAAGTAATGGAATATCACGTTCCATGAGCTGTGCTTGTAAATTGATGGTATTTGTACTTACTAAAATGGTTTCATGATTCATCAAACCATAATAAATTGAAGGAATTAAATACCCTAGAGATTTTCCTGTTCCTGTACTTGCTTCAATCATTAAATGTTGTTCATTTTCAAATGATTCATATATCTCATGAATCATTTGTTCCTGAGCAGGTCGTTCTTTATAGGATTCAAACTGTTCATTTAATGAATCCTTTATTTCATCTATGAAATGTTCAAAGGATGGGTTTAAGTTAGAGGGTTCAGACTGGTTCAAATTTGAATCAGAAGAATCATCAGCCCAGTCATTCACGTTTAAAGCAAATTGTCTATAGTATTTATTTGTGTTTGTATCTAAGCTTGTTTCAAGTTCCACTTCTGCTTTCAATTCGTGAATAAACCAAGCCAAATCATCAGTAATTGGTTCAAAAATTTGAGCGATCCTTTGTACAGTTAACAAAGGTAAGTTAAAAAAACGATCAAGGCTTTGTAATAAAATATTTGCTGTAGCAAGTGCATCACTATCTGCTTGATGAGGCCTTTCATGGTTAATTCCCAATGAATCAGAAACCATAGACAACTGCAAACTTGTCATATCAGGATACATTAAGCGCAGTAAATCTATGGTATCTAATACTTTCCCATTAAAGGTTGAATATCCTGCTTCTTCCAAAGCTTTTTGTAATAAATTATAATCAAATGCGGCATGATGAGCAACCAATATGCTGTCGCTCAACATGGGTTGAAATTGATCGATTACTTCGTTAATTAAAGGAGCATCCCCCACCATCTCATCAGAAATTCCTGTTAATTCAGTGATAAATGTAGGTATTTCTCTTTCAGGATTCACGAACGATGTATAAGTATCAGTAATTGTTTTATTTTCTATAATAACAAGTCCAACTTGTATAATACGATCTTCAGATTGATTTCCGGTTGTTTCAAAATCTAAAACTGCAAATTTCATCTTTAATGTTTCCTTCCCTTCTAAAACCTGTTCAAAAAGTTCAGTTTTCAGCACCGAGAGAAGGTGACTTGAACCTGTAGAAGCTGGAGCGGAGTGTAGGGTGTTTTCTACATGAGCACCGGACTTCAAAGGTGAATGTCAGATTCGACGTCGAGTAAACCTCCTCGAGATACTTCGTGATCAAAAGGGAACTTTTTGAACTACCTCTTCTAAAACCAAGTACTCCATTAAAGGATATCAAAAAATGCCTAAGAAAGGGAATAAAAACTTAATGCAGGGTCAATTTTTTTAGCCATATTAAAATATTCCTCTGCTTTTTCCACATTTTTACGAAACATTTGAATACATCCCATTGCGTTGTATGAAATGGCATTGATTTTATCATCCTCAGAAACAGAAGTCACAAACTGAAAATGATTGTATGCTTCATTTTTTTCTCCAAGTTCTAAATAAGACAATGCTAAAAAAACTCTAGTTAATAAAAATTCTGGATGTTCACTAACTGTTTTATTAAATTGTTCAACGGCCTGATTATACATCAAAAGTTTAAAATAACCGAGTCCTTTTTGAAAATAATCGCTATTAATTTCTTGTATAAACGAGCTTTCCTTTTTTGACGTGATGGATAAGGAAGGCTTTGGAAGATCTAAATGTACCTCATTAAACTTATCCATTTTTTCTTCAAACAGTAACCATTCTTCAATGAATGTATTACTCATTTCTTTTAAAGCTTTAATCTGTTCATGTAATTCCCCTTTTTTATCATCTGTAGCTGCTGAGTATTCAATCATGATTTCGTCCATAACTTGATTCATTGAATCAAACAATTCCCTGAACATGGGTACATCCCTACCTTCAGTGATCTGCCAACTTATGGATAAGCTGGTGTCGACGTTCAACACATGGGCGTGTTAGATTTTAGTCGAGGAACATTATATTCAACTCTATAGAAGTGATTTGTTCTTATTTGTGACTTTCCAGCTCATGGATGAGCTGGTATCGACGTTAACCATATGGATGTGGTTGTTTATTAATCGAGGTACATTAATACTTTGGAGCAATTAAAAACAAACACTTCGTCCTACACGATAGTAGCATGAATTTCTTCAGCCATGAGATCCTCGATTTTATTATCCTGCCCCATTATTGCAACTTTAGGTTGGAAAGTTCTAGCCTCTTCTTCAGACATCATGGCATAAGCAATCACAATGACGGTATCTCTAGGTTGAACTAACCTTGCTGCGGCTCCATTTAAACAAATGACCCCTGATCCACGCTCCCCTTTTATCACATACGTTTCTAATCGGGCACCGTTATTGTTATTCACAACTTGTACCTTTTCATTTGGCAACAAATCCACTGCCTCCATTAAATCTTCAGCAATCGTTATACTACCGACATAATTTAAATTTGCTTCGGTAACCGTTGCTCTATGCAATTTAGATTTCATCATTGTTCTAAACATATACAATTCCTCCTAAATCAGGTTGTCTTTTAACATTCATTGTATTATTCGAATAAATTCGATTATCTATAAGTCTTGTTTTTCCAAACTTTACTGCTAAAGCAATAATAATTTCTTTCTCTGCTAAAAGTTGAGAAACAGAATCATTTCCTTCTATAGGTTGCAAATCAGGATAAGACAAAATCTCTATATAATCAATCATAGCCAAGGGAGCAGAAGTAATATGATCATACAAGTGTCTTTCCAGCTCTTCAATGGTTACGTTCTTCTCATCAATCCAAAGTTCAGACTGATCTAATGCTTCAAATAGTTTAATGGCTTGTACTCTTTCGTCGTCATTTAAATAAACGTTTCTTGAACTAAGAGCTAACCCATCTTTTTCACGTACGATTGGACATGGTACGATTTCAACATTCATATTTAAGTCAAATACCATCTGTTCAATTACCGCGACCTGTTGAGCATCTTTTTGTCCAAAATATGCTTTATCAGGTTCCACAATATTTAATAATTTCATAACAACAGTAGATACCCCATCAAAATGCCCAGGTCTTGAAGCACCACACAAACGTGAAGTGAGATTTGAAACTGAAACTTTTGTATACACTTCAGATGGATACATTTCTTCAACTGATGGTGAAAAAACAACATCAACATTCACATCTTTTGCAATTTGTAAGTCACGATTAATGTCTCTTGGGTAGACTTCAAAATCCTCATTTGGTCCAAATTGCAAAGGATTTACAAAAATACTTAAAATAACAATGTCACATTCTGATTTTGCCTTTTGCATTAAACTCTTGTGACCCTCATGTAAATATCCCATTGTTGGAACAAAACCAATGGTTTGTTTTTGTTCTTTTTTATGATATATAAATTGTTTTAATTGCAAAATTGTACTCATCACTTCCATGATAATAACCACCTACTTTCAGCTGTGTTGATTATATATTTAGGATATCCTTTAATACATCAGAATCCATATGAAAAACATGATTTTCACTTGGGAATGTATGGTTTTTCGTTTCTTGAACAAATTGCCCAATTCCATTCTTTATTTCCGCACCAACATTTGCATATGCTTTTACAAATTTAGGTTGCATAGGTGATGCATATTGTAATAAATCATGGAATACTAATACTTGACCGTCACAACCTCGTCCAGCTCCAATGCCAATCGTTGGGATGGAAATCGCTTCTGTAATATATGAAGCTAATTCTTCTGGAACCATTTCTAATACAACCGCAAAAGCACCCGCTTGTTCTAAAGCCTTTGCATCTTCGATTAATTTTTTTGCTTGCTCAGGTTGTCTACCTTGAACCTTGTAACCACCTAATTGATTTACAGCTTGTGGTGTTAAACCAATGTGTCCCATCACTGGAATGCCTGCTTTCACACAGGAAGACATGGATTCACTTATTTCAATTCCACCTTCCATTTTTACAGCTTTTGCAGACCCCTCTTGCATAATTCTTGCAGCATTTCTTAATGTATAATCAATACTTCCATGATAGCTTAAAAAAGGCATATCCGTTAAAACAAAGCTGTTTTTCGCAGCACGTGCAACCGCTTTCGTATGATGAATCATATCATCCATAGTAACTGGGATTGTTGAGTCATATCCTAAAACGACCATACCTAAAGAATCCCCTACAAAAATAATATCCGCTTCTGCTTCTTCAGCAAGTTTCGCAGAAGGATAGTCATAAGCCGTTACCATAGCGATGGGTTCTTTTTCATTTTTCATTTTTTTCATTGCCGTTGTGCTTAATATTTTTCGATATTCCATATCTAACACCTCATTTAATTTATTACAATGAGATACTCTCACCCCAAAAAATAAGAAGCAAAATCGTAGTTGTTAAATCATATTACTATTCGGGGACCCCGATAGAACAATAAACAATTCTTTTGCTTGGAGTATATAAAAAACCTTATAGTCAAAGACTAAAAGGTTTTCATAAGCATATATAATAGAACAAATACTTTACATTCAAAAGTATAAGTATAATCTATTTGTTTATGCGATGATCCTTCTGTCTCGGTCCAACTTTGGCTCAGAGCAGAATCCAACACTGCAAAAGTTATGTTATTGTAAGTATACTAAGGAGTGCAATTCTCAACAGATATCGCCTCATTGTATTTCAATTATACCAAACTTAAACTGACATCACCAGAGTATATTTTATGTTCTTTTCCTTCATCGTCTGTAATCATTAACGCGCCCATTTCGTCCATTCCATGTGCTTTCCCTTTTACAAGACCTTGATGTGTTTGTACTTGAATCGGACAATGCAAACAAATCGATAAAGCCTCCCATAAAATACGAATCGGGGCAAAACCTTCACTCAAATATAACAAATAAAGTTCTTCCATTTCATTAAATAAAGATATAAGCAACTCTTCTCTATTACATTCAATACCTGTCTCAATACATAAAGAAGTCATCTTATCTTTTAATTCTTCTGGAATGTCTTCTTGTTGTAAGTTCACACTAATTCCAATGCCAGCTATAACATGTTTTACACGTTCATCCTCAGCACTAGATTCAAGTAAAATACCACACATTTTTTTCCCATTTATATATAAATCATTTGGCCATTTGATTCCCACTTCAACATCTAACAACTTTTTAATAACACGGCAAACCGCAACTGAAATTAAGAGTGTTAATTGATGAATAAATTGGAGTGGAATATGTGGTTTTAAAATCATGCTCATCCATAAGCCTGTACCAGGTGGAGAAAACCATTTCCGTCCTAATCTACCTCGTCCTTCAGTCTGCTGTTCTGCAATTATAACCGTACCTTCGTTTGCACCCTTTTTCACCATTTCAGCTGCCAACGTTTGTGTGGAACCAACCTCTTGTACATATTTTACATTCAGTCCCATAAATCGAGTATCTAATCCTGAAATAATCCGACTCAGATCTAAGGGTTCAGGTGGTGTTTTTAAAACTCGATAACCTAAACGTGGTGTTGATTCAAATACATAACCTTTCTTCTTTAAAGCTTGTATATGTTTCCAAATCGCGGTTCGACTACAATTTAATTCTTTACTTAATTTTTCACCTGAGATATATTGATTCGGATGATCTAAAAAGATCTGGATGATTTGTTCATTCATATTCATTCATTCCTCTTACGATTTGTATAGCTCTATTCATTAAATCCTCTTGTTTATTTTCTAGTTCATTTAAAGCAACCTCTGTAAGCAGTTGATTTAAGACGATCCGAATCCATGGTCCAGATTTACTTTTTAAACCTACCACATCAGTCCCAGAAATCTCAAGTTCACGTATTTGCATTATAGGAATTTCATCTATCCAATCCAGCCCTTTTTGAAGTATGTGGTCCAAATCTACTTTGCTCATTTTAAATGGCAACAATTTAAAATAATGTTGATCAATTGCTAAAGCATTTAGTAAAGTATGCAAATCCTTCACCGCATCCACACCAAACATAATAACAGCTTTTTTCCATGAACTTTCGGAATAATTTTGTTCATTTAAGCAATCTTTTACCTGGTTCACAACATGAATTCGCATTATCTTATGATTAGAGAATTTGAGTTTTTTTAATAAAACAGTCATTTGGCTTGTTTCTGTCTTTAACAACATGAGCAATAAAATCCATCTTATAGTCCCTTCATGTATATGTTCAAATACATTTAAAACACTATGATCTGATAGGGCTAACCAATTCGTTTTATGAATTTGCAAGTTTTCTTTTGTATAATTCATCAATTCACTAGCTATCAAAAGCTGAACCCCTTTTTTAGGGTTTGATCCTTCCATCATTTTATCCAATTCAGCAGATATTCTTTCCATCGCAATATGTTTAATTTCCTCTTTATGTAATAAAATGGCATTCCAAGTTTTTTGTTCAACTTGCAGATCATATTCAGCAGCAAAACGGATGGCTCTCATCATCCTTAAGGCATCTTCTGAGAAACGAAGCAAAGGATCTCCCACGCACTTTAGTATTTTTGTGCTTAAATCTCTTTTACCACCAAAAGGATCAATGATTGTCCCATTAATATCAATCGCCATAGCGTTCATTGTAAAATCTCGACGTTCTAAATCATCCATTAATTTACTTACAAATCGCACTTCTTTAGGACGACGGTGATCTTCATATTCAGATTCTGTACGATAGGTTGTCACTTCAAAGTGATAATTTCTCATAACAACTGTCACAGTACCATGCTGTAAACCAGTAGGCACTGTATGAGAAAAAATATCCATCACGATGGATGGATACGCAGAAGTTGTGATATCTATATCTTTGATGTTTCTATTTAAAAACTTATCTCTGACATATCCTCCAACATAATAGGCTTCATAACCATGTTTTTCTAATTCACTAATCACTTCTGAAGCTTCTTGTTCCATTATTATCAAATCATTCATCATTTACACCACTTTTACTTTTGATCAACTTTTTCTAAGTATCATCCATATTAAGAGTGGACCCCAATCGGCTCTAAATTTAAAACACGGTAATAAATTTTTTCATACGTTTCTGTTATCACGTTATTACAAAAATAATACCTAGCTCGCTCTAATCCATTGTTCACAAGCTGATCGTATAAATCATGATCAGATAATATCTTTATTGCATCTTCTGCCATTTGATTCGTATCTCCAATATTGGCTAAATACCCGGTCTCTCCTTGAGTAACAACCTCAGGAATTCCCCCAGCGTCAGAACCAATCGTTGGCACACCGCAAGCCATCGCTTCCAATGCTACTAAACCAAAGCTTTCTTTTTCAGATGGAAGTAACATAATATCAGCCAAAGATAATACCTGGGCTACATCGTCCTGTTTCCCTAAAAAGATAATGCGGTCATCTATGCCCAATTTTTCTGCTTTACATTGTACTTTTGAAAGTTCGGGTCCTTCACCAACGAATAATAACTTAGAAGGTATCTCTTGATTCACTTTATAAAATATGTCTAACACATCCAAAACTCTTTTAACAGGTCGAAAGTTTGATATGTGTATCAGTATTTTTTCATTTGGTTGTGCAAAATCTTTTCTACATTCCGAAACCTCACGAGGATAATACTCTCTCTTGTCTACAAAATTATACGTAAGATCTATCGGTTTTTCAATTGAAAGTACACTTTTTGTTTCTTGAATAAGATCTCTAGAAACTGCTGTAACAGCATCACTTTCATTAATACCTAATCGAATCAGATCTTTTAAAGATTCGTCCTGCGCGAGAATGGTAATATCTGTTCCATGCAAAGTTGTCACTATTTTCAGCTTTTCACCTACTATTTGTTTAGCTAAATATGCACAAACAGCATGTGGAAATGCATAGTGGACGTGAAGTAAGTCAAGATTTTTCATTCTCACAATTTGTGCTAATTTATTGGCAAGTGATAAATCATAAGGAGGATATTTAAACACATGATAATTTGTAACCTGAACTTCATGGTAAAAAACATTTTTATGATATTTTCCTAAACGAAAAGGCATCCCATGTGTAATAAAATGTACTTCATGACCATTTTCAGCTAGAAGTTTTCCAAGCTCAGTAGCTATGATACCAGAACCACCTAATGATGGGTAACAAGTAATGCCTATTTTTAATTTTTTAGTCATCTATTCCTCTCCTCCTTTTAAATAACCCACATAAACATGCTGTGTACCTAGACGCCTTCATTTTGGATGTGGAAGTTTTCGATAAGGTGCCTAGAACAACTCAACTAAATAAGGAGATTTCGTAATAAAACCTTCAGCATATGATACATTGCTTTTTTGACCTAATAAACGATCTCTTGCCTCAACATTTTCCAAATAACCTTGATTTAAAGGTGTATCAACTACATTCTTAGCAAAGCCAACATTCTGAAACTGTGAGCGATAGGCTTGTAATGCATTCCTTTTTTGTTCATAAAAAGAAGAGACATCTACCATTAAATCAGCTTCTTGAATATCGTTAATAAAATAATAATAATTTCTCTCCACTTTCCAAGATTCATATTGTGGAAGGTAATTTCTAAGTTTTGCGTTAAATATCGCTTCGTCAACCATTTTACTGCACATGATATGGTCTGGATGTCGATCAATCCAATAAGGTGCAAAAACGACTTTAGGCTGATATTTTCGGATTTCTATTGTGATTTTATCAATCTGTTCCTTATTCAACTGTAAACCTCGATCAGGCAAGCCTAAATTGGATCGAGCAGTTAACTTTAAAACCTCATTTGCTGCCATGGCTTCCTCTTGCCTTGTTTTAACATCACCATTTGAAGACATTTCTGCAAATGTCAAATCACATATACCTATTCGATAGCCTTCTAATATATGTTTATAAATTGTTCCACCCATGCCGATTTCAGCATCATCTGGATGGGCTCCAAATATAAGTATGTCTAATGTTTGGTTCATTTTGAATCACCTGGTTTATATTTATGTACTAATTCCCTCCATGCAAAATCACCACGTTCAAGAGCCTTCACTAATATTTCTGCAGTAGCAACATTAGTAGCAAGAGGAATACCTTGAACATCACATAATCTTAATAATGCAATAATGTCAGGTTCATGGGGCTGTGCCATTAAAGGATCTCGTAAAAATATAATCAAATCCATTTCATTTTTAGCCACCATGGCACCAATTTGCTGATCTCCACCTAAGGGACCTGACATGAAACGATGAATTTTTAAATCAGTGTTATCCATGATTTTTTTACCTGTAGTGCCTGTTGAATAAAGCTCATGATGAAAGAAGGTTTTTTCGTATGCAATTGCAAAATTAACAATTTCTTCTTTTTTTCTATCATGTGCAATAAATGCGATATTCATATGTACTTTTCACCCCTCTGAACAATTTTAATATGTGTTCAAAAAGTTCCATTTTCAGCACCGAGAAGATTGTGCGAACATGCAGAAGCCGGAGCGGAGTGTAGTAATTTGTTACATGAGCACCGGACTTCAAATGTGAGTGCAATATTTGATGTCGAAATTACTTCTTTGAAATACTTCGTGATCACTGCTTAAAACCAGTCACTTCCATGTGACTAACGCAGTACCAGACGTCCTGTACTGGCAAAGAGGAACTTTTTGAACAACCTCTATTAATCTACAAAATGTTCGAATCCATATACGATGCCACTAAGATCCATTACTTTTTGTATGGCTAAATTAACGCCTGGCATATACCCTTCTCGATCATAAGAATCATGGCGAATTTTTAAAGATTGACCATGCCCTCCAAATATAACTTCTTGTTGTGCAAATACGCCTGGAAGTCTAACACTATGTATTCTAAATCCATTGTATTGTCCACCTCGGGATCCATCAATTGTTTCTTTCTCATCTGGATTTCCCTGACGAAATTCCTTACGACTTTCAGAGATCAACTCGGCTGTTTTGATTGATGTACCTGATGGTGCATCTAATTTCTGATCACCATGATATTCTATAATTTCTAAATGAGGCATATATTTAGCGGCTTGTGCAGCAAATTTCATCATTAATATCGCACCGATAGCAAAGTTAGGAGCGATGATGCCGCCAATGTTCTCTTTTTTACATAGCTCGTCCAATTCCTCAATATCCTGCGGTGTAAACCCAGTTGTTCCCACCACAGGTCTTACTTTATTTTTAATAGCCATTTTTGTATTTTTCAAAACAACATGAGGGGTTGTAAAATCAACAATCACATGTGCCCCAGATTCTATTAAAGCTAATTCCAAATCATCTTGAATCATCACCCCACAAGGGTCTAAACCAACTAAAGTACCTGCGTCCTCTCCACCTTTTGAATCAATGGCTGCAACTAACTCCAACTCAGGTGAAGATAAGACCATCTTAACAACTTCTTTACCCATTCTACCGGAAGCTCCAGATACAGCTACTTTAATTGTTTGTTCATTCATTATTGTACTCACCTTATCCCTTTCATTTATACGATTGTAAATAAATTTTAAACATCATTTTATATTGCTTTAAAAGCTCTTTAGCAATTTCATGATTTGGATCTAGAATTAAAACTTCTTTTAGTGTTTGAATAGCTTGACTATATTCTTCTAACTGAGCATAAGCTATGCCCATTAATAACCAAGCTTCGACAGATAATGGATCCAATATCGTTGCTTCCTTTAATAATATAATTGCCAAGTGTAATTGATCATCTTCTTGATCAAAGTAAGCTTCTGCATTTTTAATAAGTTCCTTTGCTTTTAAGTTCTCATAATGAAACAGATATTCTTCATTGTTGCCGTCTAATAAAGAAGCTTTTTCTGCATGCTCTAAAGCTTTGTTCAACTTATTACTTCTTGCGAAAGTAATAGATAATTTATAGTGATATATTGCATTATTAGGTTCTTGCTCAATAGCTTCTTCAAACCACATGATGGCTTGTTCAAAATCACTATTTAAAATGGATTCATAGGCTTTTTTTATTTTTTGCTCTCCATTCATCTGCTCATACCTCCCCTCTATATTTAGAAAGTTTAGTTTATCTTAAACATCCTATATATGAAAGTGATGGTACAGCATATGAATTTTACAATCGTTCGGTGTTACGATTAGTCCATTTTTACTTAATTTTGGTCCATCTGTCCTTATCTCGGGTTTCGAATTTATTCATAACTTGGTTAAAAGCTTCTGTTAAATTAATACCTTGAGAGTTAGCAAAACAAATGATTATAAATAAAATATCAGCCAATTCCATTTCAATCGAATTATCTTCTTCTGAAGGTTTTTTTGGTTTTTCACCAAATGTATGATTGACTTCCCTAGCTAGTTCCCCTACTTCTTCAGATATTCTAGCAAGCATGGACAAAGGACTGAAATATCCTTCTTTAAATTGTGATATGTATTCATCCACTTCTTGTTGAAGCTGAGTTAATGTTTTATCAGACATTTACACCACTTCCCTCATTATAATGCGGGTTCAAAAAGTTCCGTTTTCAGTACCGAGAAGATTGTACGAACATGCAGAAGCCGGAGCAGAGTGTAGTAATAGGTTACATGAGCACCGGACTTCAAATGTGAGTGCTATATTCGATGCCGAGAACACTCCCTTGATCCACTTCGTAATCAAAGGGGAACTTTTTGAACAACCTTTCAAAACATCCATCCTTGATATTGTCTTTCTACTATGTTATATCAAAGATTGATTAAAAACAATGTTATTAAAAATTTGATTTTGCATGACATTCATTATGGGTTAAAATAATAACATCATCAAAGATAAGGAGTTTTACAATGAATTGGAGCAAAATGAACATTTCGATTAAACAATTATTCTTTATTATCGTAGGTACAGCAGTATACGCATTTGGACTTAATATTTTAGTGATACCCAATGAGCTGATGGAAGGCGGAGTTACAGGGATTGCATTACTTTTAAATTATGCATTTGATCTCCCCCCTTCATACATGACCTTAATCATAAACATCCCTTTATTTTATGTAGGATGGAGATTGTTTGGAAAACAGTCCATGATTTTAACGATATTTGGAACGGTTTCCCTTTCAGTATTTTTGTGGCTTATGGAATTAAGTATCAATAATGAGTGGATACAACCATTTCAAAATAATGATTATTTCCTAACCACACTTTATGCTGGAGTGGCTAGTGGAGTTGGATTAGGTCTTGTATTTAGATACGGAGGAACTACAGGAGGTGCGGATATTGTAGCCAGAGCTGGACACAAGTTAAGAGGATGGAGTATTGGTAAAGTTTTATTGGCTATAGATTTCGTTGTTATCGGTGCCTCTATATTTTACATCGAAAAAGAAAAGATATTATACACACTTGTTGTAGTGTTTATCGCAGCGCGAATTATTGATTTTATTCAGGAAGGTGCTTATTCTGCCAAAGCGTTTACGATCATGTCAGAAAAATCAGAGGAAATAACAGAAAGTATTTCAAATGAATTAGAACGAGGGTTAACTTTATTTATGACAAAAGGAGCCTATTCAAAAAAAAATCGAGAAGCTGTTTATTGCGTTGTTAGCAGACGTGAAATTAGACGGGTGACAATTTTGATAAAATCCATCGATCCAAAAGCTTTTATCATTATAAGTGACGTTCATGATGTGTTAGGAGAAGGCTTTAAAGAGGAAGAGGCATAAAGTATCCCACTACACTAAATCCCATGGAAGTATGATACTTATATATCCGGATACTTAAAATTCATATTATGTGTAAAATGAAATTGAAAATAATAAAGGAAAATAGTGGTCTTATATCATGAAAAACATACTCCTTTAAGTGAATAGAGGGAATTAACGGTCTTATTTCGTTAATTTCACTCAAAAAACAATGAAATACCCATTTTGGGCAAAAATAAGACCACCAATTACAGCTAATATTAAAAATGCACTGAAAAAATATGAATAAGACCATTAAATACCTCTAATTACTAATAAGATGAATGTTAATGTTTATCATATTACTCATAGTTCCCTCCATATAATTAGGGGCTTAATAGGAAATCAGTCTTTTTTAGTCAAAAAGGACTGATTTTTATTTTTTTACTGAAAATATATTCGTTTTTTCATAGTCGTACCTTCTCCAACCAACGTAAAATAATACAGACACGATGATTGTTCCTATCGATATTACCCATGAAAAAATACTTTGATCTTTAGTTAAAGGGGGGACTGTTGAGGATTGATCTTGATAAAAGACTTCTTTTATAAATCGTTTTAACTCCTCAATCACTGCGTTTACATTTTCCTTCTTGTCCTCATCTGAAATGTGATTTTGTAAAAATGTAAGGTAAGAATCTAGTTGATCTATATTTTCAGGCTCCCTATTAATGATCATGGCAGGACGAATGAAAGCATAATGTTGTTCATAGGTTTTCATAAGCTGGTTTGTTTTTTCTTTATTACCTAAAGAAGCAGCAGTTTGTAATTCACTTAGATCTGAATTTAAAACACTGTAATATTGTAACCACATCGGCTCTTTCTGATGACTTAAAGCATCTATAACAAGATGTACTTTAGCCGAAGAGATGAGGGCATCTTGTTCAGAAAGATTTACTGAATTGAAATTCCGTTTTGCTATAACGAAAGTATCAGAGAGCGCTTTTAATCCTTCAATTGAAGTTAAACCGTCATAGTTCACCTCTGTTAACTGCTCACTTAATTTCAACAAAATATCTCTAGCTTCAACATAGTTTTTTTCCGTTGTTTTTTGTACCATCTCACTAGCTAACATGTTCATGGTTTCCAATTGTTTTAAATTTTCCTCATCTAAACTCAATACTTTTTGAGCAGAATGATTCGGTTCCTTTGTAGCACAACCACTTATAAATATAATACTAAAGCCCATGATCAGCATGTACACAATAAAAATAGATTTTCGATTAAAAAACCACATAAAAAAACATCCCCCTATTACGTTCAACATCACGGTTGATATAATATATGGAGGGATGTCCACTTTTAGACCAAAAATATAATGATGATATAGCTAATTCCTACTAATTACCCTATACCTGAGCCCTAAGTACGATGTAAATATACTCAGAATGCTTAGAATAATCGTAAATACTTGAATCGCTAATAAATCATCCTCTAACTCATTAGGCAACCATGGAAATACGTAATATTTATAATCAACAAAATCATTAAATAAAGTCCAAATAGCTACCGGAACTATATGTATTAGCTTAAAACCAAAAAAACGAATAAACAAGATAGCTTCTGCTGCCATCCCTAAATGGGAAACCGTTAGCATCCAATCTTGCCAAACCATCGCATCTCCTTGTGCAGCAGCAGCAAATATCATAACAACTGCCCAAATTCCATATTTCACTGAAGTAACCACACCTAATACTTCAATAATACCACGTAGGAACCCTCGTTTTTTGGAATTTGTATATTCATCAAGCAATAAATATAAAATGGATAGTGTAAAAAATAAACTAGCTGTAGGACTGTCTGGAACTACAAATATAAACCAATTAGAGTATTCACTCATCGTATATATAAGTTGATTTTTATACCAGTAATATCCATAGATTGTTCCTAAAAAATTAATGATGAATAATAACCACAACAAATGTCGATTTAATAAAAATGCTCTACTCCAAAAAAAAGAAAATGACAATGGCAACGAGACCTCCATTCTGAATATTTCTAAAAAAACCTGATCGAACTTCGATCAGGTTTTTTCGTTATTGTACCGAGAATATTCCATTCTCAGTTTGATTGTAAACTCTGACTCAGTGAGTCTCTGTAACTTCCTCAGGTGCTTCTTCACCCGCTGGAGCTTTTTGTTCCGCTAACCAACCAGCAAGTGTATCTAAATCAGCTTCCGTTAAACCAGCATCAAGATTAGATTGAGCTTGTGGGCCCATTCTATTGCCAAAACCATTATAAATGATATCTGTTAATTCTTCTTTTGAAAAATTATCTCCAATACCACGAAGTGTTGGACCAACTTCACCATTCAAATCAGCTGCATGACAAGCAATACAGGAAGACTTCTGATAAATATCATATCCTTCACTTTCTTTGTTAACGATAGCAACAGGTTCTTCTTCTTTGCCACCTGGTACTTCTTCACCAGATTCTAACAATTCTGCTCTGACAAGATGCTCTGGGATAATATTCAGTTCTTCTAGTTCATGTTGATAACCCTGCCATGAAACCATCGTTAAAAATACGACAGCAAACAAAGATAAAAACATAAGAGAACTTGCAATTGGTCTTTTATACCAACGTCTTTCCTTACCAGTATCTAAAAATGGAGCAAGCATTAACCCGCCAAACAAAAGACCTGGTAAAACAAGTGTACCAAGCACAATAAACGCATCCGAAGTATATGGATATTTTAGCAACTGATACATGAATAAAAAGTACCAATCTGGAATCGGAACAAAATCTGTTTTAGTCGGATCCGCTGGATAACCGAGCGGAGAAGGATGGGACATGGTAAGAATCATAAAACCAACTAAAAAAACGGAACCAACCATCCATTCTTTTAATAAAAAATTGGGTATAAATGCCTCTGAATTTCCAGGGTACGCTGAATAATCAAGAGGAACATTATTTTTCTTATACTTTTTTACTCTTGAATCCCCAACAAAAACTACTTTTTCTTTCGAATTATGATCATGAGCCACGTATTGCTCCTCCTTTCATGAATTTATATGTTTGTAAACTTTACTTATGTGATTTTCTTATAGAGGACCTGATATTCCTTGTTTACGTATCATGAAGAAATGTCCACCAAGTAATCCAAGTAATGCACCTGGTAAGAAAAATACGTGTAATGCAAAGAACCTTGTTAAAGTTTGAGCCCCAACGATTTCTCCACCCTGTAAGAAGGTTTCAATATATTGTCCAAGGTAAGGAACTGAAGCAGCAATTTGAATTCCAACCTGTGTTGCGAAATAGGCTTTATTATCCCAAGGTAATAAATATCCTGTGAAACCTAATCCTAACATCACGAAGAAAATTAACATCCCTACAACCCAGTTCATTTCTCTAGGTGCTTTATAAGATCCTGTGAAAAATACTCGTAACGTATGTAAAAACATCATTACAATAACTAAACTTGCTCCCCAGTGGTGCATTCCGCGTACGATAACACCAAATGCAACCTTATGTTGTAAATAATCTACACTTTTGTATGCATTTACGATATCGTCTACATAATACATCGTTAAAAACATACCTGATAAAATCTGAATAACTGTGATGAAAAACGTCAGTCCACCAAAGCAGTATACGAATGCAGAGAAGTGATGAGCTGGGTTCACGTGCTCAGGAACCTCATGATCTGCAACGTCTCTCCACATCGGCGTGATATCAAGACGTTCATCTATCCAATTGTAAACACTTTTTAACATCTGATTTTTACGCCTCCTTTATTCTACCCTCGTATTCGGTTTGATTTGACTCAAATAAACAGAACCATTTTCAATTTTAACATCATACTCGTCCAAAGGTGCTGGTGCAACAGCTAAGTTTTTCCCGTCTTTCGTATAACGTGCTGCATGACATGGGCAAAAATATTCATTAGGATAACTCACATTCTTTTCCCACTCAACGGTACAACCTAAATGTTTACAAATCGGTGATAATGCAAAGACATCACCATTTGCATCCTTTGTGATCCATGCTCCAAATCCCTTATCGGACTCGTACCAACCATCAACAACATTTTTCTCAAATTTAACCGATGTTGGTGTTTCATTAATTTTCTCTACTTCAATAACCTTAACCCAATCTGATTCAGCTTTTGGTTGCAATAGTGGATCTACTGCAAATCTCAAATTAGCTATCAAAGGTAAACTCATCATGAATCCACCTGTGCCCCCGAGGGTATAGGAAAGGAATTGTCGACGAGACATTTCACGTCTTTTGACTGGTTTCCCATGTGATTGTTTCTCTTTATTATGATCTTGCACGTCTCTTTACCCCCTTTACTACATCTCACGTTATCATTTTGTTGATAAAATTCTCAACATACTAGAACATAATAATAATAGCCTACGACTAAGGGGTCGTCAAGAATGATCTGTATGTATAATTCTCATTAAACCTCCCTTTTGAAAAATGTAAGGAAATTGTCACAAGTTCAAAAATACAATTATTATCAATTTTGTTAAATCTCTTCGTGTAGTTTTTCCCAAGGGCTCATGTTTTATGTCCAATTATTGCATATATCTATTTTGAATCCCACAAAATGTTGAACATATCATCAATAGATGATTTGAAAAGTTGATAATGCATGAAATTTAAGGAGAATTTATGAGTCATTGTTATTATTCCACAAAGCCTGTACCTTATTTGAAATTTCTTCCTTTAAATTTGCATTCTCTTCTTCATTTTCACTTGGTGTCAATAACAAACCGAAATCTTGTAGATTTAAATTATGTATTTCTGAACGATGGCTTATTAAAATAATATACTTAAAACCTTGCTTTTTAAGATTAAGACAAATCGTTTTAAAATAAGATTCTAGATATTGTCCTTCTAGAGAAAAATGTACAGCGGGATATGTAACAACTCTCCCTTTAAATGGGATTTCAATCCACTCTAATATATCTCTCAAATCTTCCAGTGCCTTGGTTGTCTCCATCGGGTTTTCATCACCTGTTAAACCGGTATATGGAAGTACACAAGTATCTAAATATTCTTGGTGTTCTTCCCATATATTTTTTTCAATTTCGCTAAATTTCATTTATATTCTCCAGTCGTGTGATTTGAGTTCATATATTATTTTATTTCCTTTTATTAGAATTGTCCATACAAAATGTGAGAGCTTTTTTTATAACAAAAAAAAGGTAAATGAATGTATTCCATTTACCTTAAACTAAGCAGATGATTCGTTTATTGTTTTTAGCTCGGTTGTCAATTTAATAAATAAATCTTCATCTCCGTTTTGTAAAGCATTGTCTATTTCTTTATATAAGTTTACTTCACGGAATTTCCTTATAGATTCCTTAATAACGACTTCTGCATGGAGATCTAACAAAGCCTCATAAATAATACTCATATTACCCATAATATTACACCCTCCATCATTTGAAAAAGAAAATTTATGTGCTCATAATAAATTATATTCACTTACTTGATATAAGGTTTGGGATTTGACCACCCATTTTACATGAAATATGTCCAAATTTCATTTTTGATCTATTGGAATAATAATCGTATCTTCTTCATTGATATGTATTCCTTTTATGATGAGCGTGCCTATCTTTGTCATTTGAATAACTACACCTTTATTTTCATGTTCCCCTACTTTTAATAATCCTAGATGCATCATCATTTTAAAAACTCTTTCATCTAAGATGGAATTAACATCGTCATAATAGTATGGTTTTATAAAATCACTTAAAACTTCTTTCAAAGATGAGACAGTTACCCAATTTTGAGTTAATATACTTATCCAATGTACAATGGATTGAATGTTATGAATAGGTCCCTTATATAATCTAATCCAGAATCGATATACATTTTCTAACTTTTCCTTCTTACCTTCTCCCACGAACAATTTACCTTTTTCTGAACATACTAGAACCTCATTTTCTTCTTTTATGAAATCATTGAAGTAACAGTAATCATATATGAGTGAAAATCGATTTGGATAATCTTTAAACATTCTTCCATAACCAAACCTCCATTCTCCTTTTTGAATCGGGTTCTCTTGAATTGAAAGTTGATTTAGAAATTGAAAAAGTGATCGTTTATACATTGTTCCTGAGGCGGTTAAATGAACTTCCTGCATATGGTATAGCTCTTTTAAAAAAACATATATATCTTGAGTTATCAAATTAAATTCATCTCTATATAAATCAGGTTCTTCTATATGTTCTATCTTCTGTTGGAACTCATAAGATATCAAATCCACAAAACGCTTTTTCAGATCCTCAGGAAATTGGAACAAATATTTTGTTTTATGGGAGACACCATTAAATATCCAACCCCTTTTTTTAAACATAGAAATCGTGTCTCTAGGATTTGTTTTTTCATTGTCATCTTCTGTAAACCTAGTATTTTTCACTCTAGCCAGTAATTCTTCGAGACTAAATGCCTCTCTTTTTTCAAAAATGACCATATTGATAAAGCGCAAATCTTCAACACTAAGCTTTTTCAGATTATCTTCAAACACATCTTTTCGATTAATCCTGGTTAAAATGGACTGTATTAATTCATTTTTCGAATGACTACTACATTCACATTCATAATATCTCGCAATACGATCTAATTGCTGAATATCCGCAAAGCTTAACATGTCTGCTAAATTCATAATGGTACCTCCAAAAACTACACATATTTCTAGTACCATTATGGGATTCTAAACAAAAAATATTCATAATATTGGAAAAAAATATTGTTTGAGGATACTTATTGATTTTTTTTACTATAAATGAGGAAAATTTTTATCTTGATTTCGAGGATTTATTCTTGGATGAAAGGGCATGATTCACTTTTTGGGGTATTTACAGATGTTCAGTACAATTCAAAAGAATTGACTTCCATTGATGCCTCTCTTTTTCTAATATTGTAATTGAAGTATTTTGAATTTTAGAATCAAATTCAGCCAATAGCTCTCTTAATAGTTGATTTATTAAACCACCATGACTTACAATAAGAACTCTCTTATTGCGATATAATTTCTGAACATCCTCTATTACCTCTAGACCTCTATTTTTTAATTGCTCGTCTTCTTCAATTTCCAATTCTAAATTTTGATGAATTGCATGCCAATCATCCCCATACTTTTGGATTCTATCTTCATAGGATAACCCCTCTAGTGCTCCCAAATATCGTTCTCTTAACCTTTCATCGTAGGAAGATACCACAAGATTTAGTCGCTTTGCTATAATGGATGCCGTTTCTTTAGCTCTTGATAAATCACTGCTCAAAATAATATCCCATTGACTATCAACTAAACGATTTCCAAGTGCAGCTGCTTGTTCTTTTCCCTCTTCATTTAAAGAAATATCTCTGTGTCCTTGAATGATATGTTTTTGATTCCAATCTGTTACCCCGTGTCTTACTAATCCAATTATAGTCATTATTCATTACCCCTTCATCTTTAATGTATGTTCTATTTAATAAAACTTACATTGAGTTCATCTTTTAAAACACAAAAAGTCCCCTACCTCATTCAGAAAAGTGGAGACTCGTTGGATTTAATTTTCATTATATAATTAAGTTCTAATTCTTGTGAACCAATTTAATATTAATATGGCACCAATAACTCCTAATAAGGAAAGTACAATTAAGTAATCTGGAAAACTTGGATCTGAAATGATTTTTACTTGCAAAGGGTTATTAATGCTAGCAACAGTTACAATTCCAGACGTTGGTTCAACTGGCTCTACATTGTCTGCTTGAAATTTATTCGAGATAGACAAGAATAAACTCGTCACAAAAATGGCAAAACAGAATGAGATTAGAAGAGTAATATTCCTTTTAAATTTAAAAGATAAGGAATATATTCGATCTTGAATAGGGACCTTCCAAGATTCCTCCATATAAATTCGATCCATGACAGAGCCAGATATATTCTGGTTCGTTTGAAACGGATGCTCATCTTCTAATGAAGAATTCATATGTATAAAATCATGGCTCTTTTCCCAAATTTCAAACTCTTCGGCACATGAAGTGCAAGTTTTAAGATGCTGGTCTATTTTTGTTCGTTTAAAGTTCTCTTCTGGCAAATCCCAATACAAAGCAAATGACTCTTGAGCCTCTTTACAGTTCATTTTATTTCATCCCCTCATACTCCTCATATTTAGGTTCATGAAAGTATGGTTCCAATTGATTTTTCACACTAACCCTAGCTCTAAACAGCAACGATTTTACTGAACTAATTGTTTGACCTAATATGTTTGCAATTTCCTGATAGTCTAGTTGATTGTATTCTCTTAATATAAGTGCAGATCTTTGTTTTTCAGGTAAATTATTTATAGCTTCTCTTACCAAGGAAACTTTTTCATTCCTTAGAATCGATTGTTCAGGCATTGTATCAAAAGCTGCTAATGGAATATATCCACTATCATCATCAATAGATACCTTTGTGTTTTTATGTTTACGAAGTTCACTCAAAACGGTATTTCTAGCAATAGTATACAACCAAGTAGAAAAAGAAGCCTCTACTTCCCTAAATGTACTCAAACTACGATATGCTTTATAAAATGTATCCTGACATAAATCTTCAGATGAACTCTCCAAACCTGAGCTCTTCAACATATTGTAAATAAATGAATAAATTTTACGCTCATAACGTTTAATTAGTATTGAGTATAGTTGTGTATCTCCATCTTTTATATCTCTGATCAACTGGGAATCAGTCACTATAAGCGTACCCCCTAGTTCAAAACTCCTCCCCAGTGTATATATATTTTTACTACACTAGGGATAAAAAGTTGCGTTGTTTTATTAAAAAAATCTTTCATGTATTCTTAAAAAATGTATTCATTTAAAATTAATTCATTCACATAAATATGTATTTAGAATCTAGTATTCAGATAAAAATTAACATTTTTCTTTAATATTGTAACTGTGGCAAAGATTTAATTTTAAACCATATTAGAAAAAATTTCAAGCGCTTAACTACTTCAATCATACGTTATTTTCACTATTATAACATGACTTTCAAAAAAAAAAGTTACAATCCCATGAGAATACTTGATGAAACTCACACAAAAAGAGGCAAAAAAAAGCCACCTTCATTTAGAAGGTGGCTGCACATATTCCATGTGCTTATATTTGGATAGGAGTGGAGAGAAACCATACTGTAGTAATAGTATAATGTATACGTTTTCATTTTGTCAACATCTTATTTTCCAATCCCCTTAAAAGCAAAAAAATTCGAATAAAATTGGCTCGTTACTTTTTAAATTTAGTAACGAGCACGATACGATTATATTTTTAAAAATGGACTGAGTAAGATAATATTTTCAGCACATGTACAGCATTTTCTAAATCATCTTCATCTCTAAATGATAGCCTTAAAATACCTGGAACTTCACCGCGGCTTTCGATAATTTCAATATTTTTCAGGCTAATTTTACGATTACCTAATTCAGAGGTAATATGTCCAATTACACCAGGATGATCGGGTATATCAACATAAACATCAAAAAGTGATGTGATCACTCCTTTTCTACGTTCAGGAAGTTTACTTCGAAAATCACTTGCAAATTTAAATTGATCCTCAACACCTTGACCATCATCCATTTTTAATAAGTCAACAAATTTTGAAATCTCCATCTGCCAATCATTCAAGAGATGTAATAAGATATTTTTATTATTTAATAAAATATCCCTCCAAATTACAGGGTCACCTGAAGCAATACGTGTAAGGTCTTTAAATCCACCAGCAGCCAGACGTTCATACAGATCATTCTGATCATTATACTTAGAAATTTGATTAACTAAGGAAACTGCTATAATGTGCGGTAAATGACTGATTGCACCAACAATATCATCATGTGTGGAAGCATCTACTTTAATAATTTGTGATTTTGTATAGGTTAATAAATCCTCTAGTTTTTGATAAATAGGATCAGGGACTTCAGGATCAGGTGTAAGCACATAAAATGCATTCTCAAACAAATATGAGGACGCAGCATCAACTCCTGATCGCTCTGAACCTGCCATCGGATGACCCCCGATAAAATAACCATTTTGTAGAGAAATAGATCTAGCACAAGATGTAATGGACTCTTTGGTACTGCCTACATCGGTTATGATGCAATTCGCTTTTAAAGGAAGTTTACTTAATTTTACCAAATAATCCTCCAACAATCCTACTGGCACACAAAGAAAGATAAAATCTGAATCCAGTGCTGCTTCTTCTATAGATGTAGTCGCCTCATCAACGACTTCTTTTTCTAGATATTTTTGGACGGATTTAAGATTGTTTGAATGACCTACTACTTTTATGTTCGGTTTACCCTTAAAACATAAAGCAAGCGACCCTCCAATTAAACCTACACCAAATATTGTAATTTTTGTCATTATATTCACTCTTTTTCTATGAATTCAAAGATGTCATTAGAATTAATTCACTTCTTTTAATACTGATTTTAATGCTTCTATGAACTCTTCATTTTGTTCTTGTGATCCTATCGTAACACGTAAAGAGGTAGGAAAGCCAAGTTGGTGACCACCACGAACGATAATCCCTTTTTGGAGTAAACCTTGAAAAACTTGATCCGCCTGTTTTTTTACATCAACCATCACAAAATTTCCATATGCAGGATAGTAGGATAACTCCATGTTCTTAAACTGGTCTGTTAAATAAGCTAAACCTATTTTATTTTTCTTACGACAATCTTTAATAAAATCCTGATCTTCTACTGCCGCTAATGCAGCAGTTTGAGCAAAACTTGTAGTATTAAATGGTTCTCGCACTTGATTGATCGTATGAATAACATCTGGATGTCCAATTCCATAACCGATTCTTAGAGAGGCTAATCCATAAATTTTTGAAAAAGTCCTTAAAACAACGAAGTTTTTAAATTGTTTTAATAGCGACAAACTGTCAGGAAATTCATTCTGCTCATTGTATTCTGCATATGCTTCATCAAATACGACAAGCACATCACTTGGTACTTTAGAGAGGAAGCTTTTCACTTCTTCATGATGATTTATGGTTCCTGTTGGATTGTTTGGGCAACAAATCCAAATGATCTTTGTATTCGTTGAGATTCTTGTTAACATTTCATTTAAATCATGTGTTCCTTCTTTTAAAGGAACTTCAATAGAAACTGCCCCTTCGATTTCAGCATTATGTTTGTATTGTGGAAATGTAGGAGTCGCCATAATGGTTTCGTCTCCTTTTACAAGAAAGGCACGTGCAATCATTAATATGACTTCATCTGAACCTGCTCCAATAATCAATTGATTAGGAGATACATTATAAAACTCACTTAACTTTTCAATTAGTTTTGTACTAGCACCGTCAGGATATATATTTGTATTCTCAAATTCTGTCATTAAAGCTTCTTTTACATTGCTAGAAAAACCATATGGATTTTCATTTGAAGCAAGTTTAATGATTTTTTCTAAACCATATTCTGTTTTTACTTCGTCGGTAGATTTTCCAGGTTTATAAACTGGTAAATGAACAATATTGGACTTTGGATGCATACCGCTTCACCTCTTCAATCAATAAATTTACACACAAAAGTAAAACACATCTACTAAGGGCAGATATCTTTTTAAAACAAGACTATTCTTTTAATTGTGCCACAAATTCACGAATTTGCAATAGCCCTTTTTCTTTCGTTTCTTCAGATTGCAGTAACGGTAGTTGTTCCTCTATATTACGAACGATTGCACTTCCTACTACAACACCATCACAGTTCTTTGCAAATTTAGAAAACTGCTCACTTGTAGATATCCCGAAACCTATAGCTACTGGTAAATCAGTTGATTGTTTTACAAGAGATATAAAATCATCAATGCCATCATAAAAGGATGAACGAACTCCCGTTACACCTAATGAAGACACACAGTATACAAATCCCGCTGCTTTTTTTGAGATACTAGTAATTCTATCTTTTGACGTTGGTGCCACAAGTGGTACGAGATGAATTTGATATCGTTCAGATATAGCTCTGACTTCTTCATCTTCTTCAATCGGTAGATCAGGTATAATGACTCCGCTAATTTGATGTACCTGTAATTTCTCAAAAAAAGATTCAAGTCCAAATTGCAAAACAGGATTATAGTACGTGAAAAGTATAAATGGTAGAGATACATTTTCTTGTCTAGCTTTTTTTGCAATTTCCAAACAGCTTTGGATGTTGATATTATGTTTCAGTGCTCGTTGAGAAGCTCTTTGAATCACTGGACCATCAGCTAACGGATCTGAATAAGGAACGCCTAATTCAACAATATCAGCTCCAGCCTTTTCTAATTCTTTAATAATTTGAATGGAGGTTTCTATATCAGGATCTCCCATCGTTAAAAATGGAATTAGAGCGGTTTTGTCCTGTTTTTTAAGTTCATTAAATTTTTGATCAATCAGATTCATAATGGTCCCCCTCTAAGTAATGCATAATAGACTCAACATCTTTATCTCCACGCCCAGATAAACTAACAACTATCACTTGGTCCTTATCCATTATGGGAGCGATTTTCATCGTTTGAGCAATCGCATGAGCACTTTCCAAAGCTGGAATGATGCCTTCTGTTCTACTTAACAATTTTAATGCTTCCAAGGCTTCTTCATCCGTAATGGGAACATACTCTGCTCTTTTTGTATCTTTCAAATAGGCATGCTCGGGACCTACGCCAGGGTAATCTAAACCTGCTGAAATGGAATGAGCTGGTTGAACTTGTCCGAATTCATCTTGTAATAAATAACTCATAGAACCTTGGAACACCCCA
Organism: Chengkuizengella sediminis; assembly: GCF_010078385.1. NCBI lineage: Bacteria > Bacillati > Bacillota > Bacilli > Caryophanales > Paenibacillaceae > Chengkuizengella > Chengkuizengella sediminis. The sequence goes on along the minus strand of NZ_SIJC01000002.1, from coordinate 353,071 downwards.
TGTGTTCCTTTTGTCATCGTTGCTGCATGTTGATCAGTATGAACACCTTTACCCGAAGCTTCAACACCAATTAATTTCACGCTAAAGTCATTAACAAATGGATGAAATATACCTATTGCATTACTCCCACCACCTACACAAGCAATCACTGTATCTGGTAGTTTTCCTTCTGCATCAATAATCTGTTTTCTAGCTTCTTCACCAATAATTCTTTGGAAATCACGTACCATCATCGGATATGGATGAGGACCTACTACAGAACCCAAAATATAAAATGTATCATGAACATTGCTAACCCAATATCGTAAGGTCTCATTCCCAGCATCCTTCAAGGTACGGGTTCCTGAAGTAACTGGTATCACTTCTGCTCCTAATAAGTTCATACGAAACACGTTGAGCTGTTGTCTTTTGGTATCTTCTTCACCCATAAAAACTTTACATTCCAAACCTAATAATGCAGCTACGGTAGCTGAAGCTACACCATGCTGACCAGCCCCAGTTTCAGCTATAACTTTCTTTTTACCCATTCTTTTTGCGAGCACACCTTGTCCAATTGTGTTATTAATTTTATGTGCTCCTGTATGATTTAAATCTTCACGTTTTAAATAAATCTTGGCACCACCGAGATGTTCACTCAATCTTTCAGCATAATATAACGAAGTGGGACGTCCAGAATATTGTTTTAATAAATAACGGATTTCATCTTGAAATTCTTGATCCTTTGAGTAGTGTTTGTATGCTTCTTCTAACTCAATTAGCGCGTTCATTAATGTTTCTGGAACGTATTTCCCTCCGAATTTTCCGAATCTTCCTTGTGCATCTGGTACATTAAACATTTACTCTCACCCTTTCAACAAAGGTTTTTATTTTTTTGACATCTTTTATTCGATTGGTTTCAACTCCACTTGATACATCCACTCCATCTGGAGCATAAGTTGAAATTAATGACCTTACATTATCTACATCTAGTCCTCCTGCAACGATCAAAGGGACATTATTTTTCTTCGTCCATCGTTGAACAATTGGAATCAATTCCCAATTAAAGGTTTCTCCAGTTCCACCACCAACAACTGGATCATAAGTGTCCAACATTAACGCATCAATTTGATTTACATATGGATTTAGTAGTTTTGAACATTCTTCATCAACTTGTTCATATGAGTTGGTTGAATCATCCCTCATCACAATCTGATGCAAGTTTGAAAAAACTTTAAATACTTTTACATTTAGAGATTGCTTCACCCATTTACAAAATTCAGGTGACTCTTGACCATGTAATTGTATGATATCCAATGATGCATGTCTAACCGTTTCTTCGAGTTCTTGTTCACTTGGGTTGACAAAAACACCTGCGGTTTCTGGAACCTTGATATGATGATTTCCTAAAGCTTGAATCATATCAGCTACTTGCCCGGGTGTTACTTGTCTCCTGCTTTTTGCAAATACAAAACCAATATAATCAATAGGTAGATTTAACATCGATTCAATTGTTGGCACATCTAAAATCCCACAAATTTTTACCACTAGATTATTCATGATCTATCTCCCATAAGCTGATTTACTGCCAGTTCTACACTATCTTGTCTCATAAAATGTTCACCTACAAGTACTGCTCCAGCACCTTTGATCAATAGGTGTTTTATTTGTGATGCATTTGAAATCCCACTTTCACTAACTACTGTCACCTCTTTCGGAATATGTGTGATTAAAGTTTCCGTAGTTTGAATGTCTGTTTCAAAGGTTTTTAGATTGCGGTTGTTGATCCCAATTAAAGATACATCCAATGATAGAACTTGTTCTAATTCTTCTAAATCATGAACTTCTATCAATGTATCCATTCCTAAATCAGTTGATAATTTTGTTAATTCACGCATCTGTTCCATCGTTAGTAATGCTGCTATTAAAAGAATCGCATCTGCTCCAATAATTCTGGCCTCATATATTTGTAAAGGATCAATAATAAATTCCTTCCTCAAAAGGGGGAGATTCACTACTTCTCTAACTTGCTTTAAATACTTTATAGATCCTTGAAAATATTGCTCATCAGTTAATACGGAGAGGCAGTCCGCTCCAGCTTTTTCATAACTTTTTGCGATTTCAACAGGGTTAAAATCTTCACGAATTAAACCTTTGGAAGGTGATGCTTTTTTGACTTCTGCAATCAAACCCATAGATCTATTTTTAGTTTTCGTTAGCGCTTTTTCGAATCCTTTACAAGGAGGTAAGGTCGAAATAATGTTTTTATAATTCCTTATGGAAAATGCACTTTTTAAACGTTCAACTTCTTCTTTTTTCGTTGCTACAATTTGATCAAGAATCATGGCTTATCTCCTTTGTAAATTGCACTAGTTCCTCTAGTTTCGCAAATGCTTCCCCACTATCAATTATATTGGCAGCGATTTTGACACCTTCCTGTAGGGATGAACAGTGATCAAATACATAAAAACAAGCCCCTGCATTTGCCAATATAATATTTCTACGAGCTCCTTTTTCGCCTTTAAAAACAGAACGTATGATTTCTGCATTTTCTAAGGCATCTCCACCTGCTATTTCTTCTACGGGATAACCCTCAAGCCCTAAATCATCTGGGGTAATATCATATGTGTTTATAATTCCACCTTTTAATTCACTTACTTGAGTAGGAGCTGAGATACTAATTTCATCTAATCCGTCATAACTAGAAACGACAAGTGCTCTTTCTAAATCCAATTCACGTAAAACAGAAGCAATAAGCTCCGTTTTGCTACGGTCAAATACCCCCATTAGCTGTCGATCTGCATTTGCAGGGTTCGTTAAAGGACCCAACATATTAAATACAGTACGAAAGCCAAGCTCTCTTCTTGGCGTTGCAACATTTTTCATGGATTCATGATATTTTTGTGCAAACATAAAACATATACCCACATGATCAATACATATTTGTGCTTGATTATGATCTAGATTAATATTTACTCCTAATGCTTCAAGTACATCTGCACTTCCACTTTTACTAGACATGGCACGATTGCCATGTTTCGCAACACGGATATTACCTGCTGCTGCTACAATGGCGGATGCTGTGGAAATATTAAACGTATTCGCACCATCCCCACCTGTTCCACATGTATCTAACAATGGATGATTCGTGGTCTGAACTCTGTAGGATTTGCTCCTCATCGTTTCAGCAAAACCAGTAACTTCTTCAATCGTTTCTCCTTTTATTCTTAACGCAGTTAAAAGGCTTCCGATTTGTACTCCTGTTGCACGACCTTCCATCATTTCTTCCATCACTTGTCGAGCTTCATCTTTAGATAAATGGTTTCCATCTAACAATTTTGACAACACATCTTTGATCACATTCGTTTCCATACTACTCCCCCTCGACAAAATAAAAATTTTTAAATATAAATTTTATTAATAATAATCCTGATTCACTAGATTAGATTGCTCTTTGTTAAACCACACCTCAGCCAATCGAATTGCTTTAAGCAGTGCTTTTGCCTTATTGACTGTTTCTTCATATTCCTTTTCTGGAACTGAATCCCACACGATACCAGCACCTGCTTGCACATAAGCTTTTCCATTTTTAAAAATAATCGTACGAATGGTAATACAGGTATCTAAATTGCCCGAAAACCCTAAATAACCGATTGCCCCTGCATAAGCTCCCCTAGCTTCATTTTCAAATTCAGCTATAATTTCCATCGCTCTTAATTTAGGAGCACCTGATACTGTTCCTGCTGGTAAGCAAGAAATAAAAGCATCAAAAAAATCTTTGTCGTCTCTAAGTTTTCCAGACACGTTGGATACTATATGCATTACGTGTGAATACCTTTCTATTTCCATAAACGTATCACATTCTACAGTACTGAACTCTGCCACTCGTCCGATGTCATTTCGACCTAAGTCAACTAACATAAGGTGTTCAGCTAATTCTTTAGGGTCAGAAAGAAGATCCTTTTCGAACTGTAAATCTAATTCTTCTGTTTCCCCTCTTGGTCTCGTACCTGCAATCGGTTTAGTTTGGACACGACCTCCTTCAACTCTCACTAGAGATTCAGGAGAAGTTCCTACAATGATCTCATCTTCCATTTTTAAATAATACATATATGGTGAAGGATTCATGGTTCTAAGCACCCGATATACATGTAATGGTGAAATTTCTGTTTCAATTTCAAACCTTTGAGAAAGCACAACTTGAAAAATATCTCCTGCCCGAATGTATTCCTTTGCTGCTTCCACATTATTCATAAATTGATTTTTGGTTACATTAGATTGTATACGTTCTAAATCTACATCAGGTATTTGATTATGCGCCATCGGTGGCACTGCTAAAGGTTCTTGTAATCTTAAAATAGTCTCATCAATACGTCTGCATGTTTCACTATATGCTCTCTCAATTTCCATTTCTGTTGCCTGATTTGGCACATGTACATTAGCAATAATTTTTACCTGTTGTTTAAAATGGTCAAAAACAATCACTTCGTCACAAAACATAAATTGTATATCATTCATTTGCAAATCATCGATGTCATGTGCAGGGAGATTTTCGTAATATTGTAATAAGTCATATCCAAAAAAGCCAACTGCTCCCCCTGTGAATCTTGGCAAATCAGGTAATGCCGGACTAGAATATGAACTAAGCAGTTGTTTCAAAGCTTCAATAGGCTGATCTTTCACATTTTGTTTTTTACCATGTTTGTTAATCGTTATGTTTCCATTTTTACCTTGGATAATTAAGAATGGATTTTTACCTATGAAGGAATATCTAGCCCAATTTACCCCTCCCTCAACACTCTCTAATAAAAAAGCATTTCTCTCTTGATGAAAATGGTTAAAAACTCGTATTGGGGTTTCAATATCAGCTAATATGTCACGTACAATGGGTATTAAATTATATTTTCTTGCTAGTTCCTTCACTTTTGTTATTTTTGGATAATACATACATGATCAACTCCTTCTGATGCAATAAGATCTTAAAATATCAAAAAACCTCTGCTTTAACATAGCAGAGGTTTGTCATATGAATTATGAAAAAATAGTCCGTTTTAATATACCCCAAATAAAGAAACAATTCACTTCAATTTAATAATTACAAAAAATTCAAAAAAACAAAGTTACATAAATTGACAATCAAAAAATAATAAACTTGTTTTCATAGCTTCTGTAATTATAGAAAATGGGGCACTATATTTAAAAATCTCATCTATTCTACTTTGGACTAAAGATCCATCTATTCTCATCTAACTAAACTCTACTATTCTAAATTTAATATACACTATGAAAAACAAATAAGTCAACTTGGTTTTAAATCAGGACGAAGTTTTGTTGCTTCGCTCAAATAAACATGTTTCATTTCATTTTGTTGTTTTGTTGTGTTGATCTGAACCATTAAACGAATACATCTAGGCAAACTTCCAGGTACATCGATTTCCAGTGAACACATCAAAGGTACAAGCTCCCATCCACTCATTTGTCGTATCGTTCTAGCAGGAAACGTTGCAGTAATATCATGTGTTACCGTGACAAACACACTACAAATGTCATCAGGTTTCACATCGTTTTCCTTTATAATCGTTTTTAATAATTCAGAAGTAGCATCTAATATTTCGGTCTCCTCGTTATGCTCTACCGTAATTGCTCCTCGTATTCCCCTAACATACATATTTTATTTATTCCTCCAATCTTAAGTGTTCAACTATCTCTCTAATCAAATCTATGGATATTCCTCTTTGAATATGCGCTTCTCCAATATCTTTTAATATTGTAAACACTACTTGTCCTTCACTAAATTTTTTATCATGTAACATAGCTTCCATAATCTCATCCACATTTAAATGGTTTGGAATTTGAATAGGCAAACCATATTTTTTAAAAACAGATTTTGTTTCTTTGTAAATACGCTCTGGATATCCAAGGTGTACAGATAACTTTGCCGCGCCAACCATGCCAATTGCTATCGCTTCACCGTGTAAAAGTTCATTGTAGTTCGATACCGCTTCTAAAGCATGTCCGATCGTATGTCCAAAGTTTAAGATTGCTCTTAGTCCATTTTCACGTTCATCTTCAGATACAACATGAGCTTTAATTTTACATCCATTGTATAGTGCATATTCCAGTGCTTCAGTATCTAATGCTAACAATTTTTCTGCGTTTGTATGATTCCACTCTGCAAATTTAGCATCCCATATGAGACCATGTTTAATTAATTCAGATAACCCTGCTTTAATTTCTCTCTCAGGAAGAGTTTTTAAAGTTGAAGTATCATATAAAACCATTTGGGGCTGATGGAAAGCTCCAATGATGTTTTTTGCTTTCGGATGGTTCACTGCAACCTTTCCGCCAACGCTGCTATCATGAGCGAGAATAGTTGTTGGAATTTGTACAAAAGGGATTCCTCTCATAAAACTTGCAGCTACAAATCCAGCTAAATCTCCGACCACTCCTCCACCCAAAGCAACTATAGATGATTTCCGATCTAAACCTGCATCTAAAGCAACTCCAATAATTTTTTCAAGCATCGTTAAAGATTTAGAAGTCTCACCAGCAGGAACGATATATTCACAAACTTTATAGCCACTCTCATGTAAATGATCTTTTACTTTCTTTAAATGTAAAGGAGCAATATTGTCATCTGTAATAATCATTAGTGGAGAGCGAGGGTTAATCTGATGCTTCCCAAAATAAGTACTTATTTGATCTAAAATGCCATCACCGATATATATAGGATAGGAACGATCGCCCAAATCAACAAGTAATTGTTTCATTTTTAGTAACGCTCCAACTGCTCTAAGTAATTATTTATATTATTACGAACCTCTTCAATGGAGTCTCCACCGAATTTTTCCATCAATGCACTTGCTAGTTCCCATGCTACAACATGTTCCATAACTACACTAGCAGCTGGTACAGCACAGCTGTCAGAACGTTCAACTTGAGCTGTAAATGGTTCCTTTGTATCAATATCTACACTTGCCAAAGGTTTGTATAATGTAGGAATAGGTTTCATTACTCCTCTAACAACTATGGGTTCACCATTAGTCATGCCACCTTCAAATCCACCTAAACGATTCGTCTTACGATGATACCCTTTTTCTGGGGTATATAAAATCTCATCATGTACTTGTGAGCCTCGAATTGAGCCTGCTTCAAAACCAATCCCAATCTCACAGCCTTTAAAAGCATTGATGGATACAACAGCTTGGGCAATTCGTCCATCCAACTTGCGATCCCACTGAACATGACTTCCAAGACCAATCGGAACACCTTCTATGATACACTCCACAATACCACCAATGGAGTCTCCTTCTTTTTTCACTTGATCAATATGAGCAATCATTTTTGCTTCTGCTTCTTTATCTACTACTCTTACTGGAGATTCTTCTGTGACACGGATCAATTCATCAATTGGAATATTTTGGACTTTCGCTTCCACTTCCCCTATACGAATAACTTGACCTGCAACTTTAATTCCGAATTCAGCAAGAAGTTGTTTTGCAACAGCACCTACCGCTACCCTTGCTGCCGTTTCTCTAGCACTAGAACGTTCAAGTACATTTCTTAAATCTTTATGATTATATTTCAAGCCTCCGTTGAGGTCTGCATGTCCTGGACGAGGTCTATGCACGCGTCTTTTTTCTTCGTCTGATCCTTCAATTGGCTCTATATTCATCACTGTTGTCCAATGTGTCCAGTCTTTATTTTCTACAACTAATGCAATTGGAGCTCCTGTAGATTTCCCATGTCTTACTCCACCTACTATGTTTGCTGCATCCTTCTCAATTTGCATTCTTCTACCGCGTCCATACCCTTTTTGACGTCGCTGCAACTCTCTATTTATTTCTTCAAAATTAATTTTCAAATTACTTGGCATACCTTCAATAATTGCAGTTAACTGAGGTCCATGTGTTTCACCGGCTGTTAAATATCTCACTCATTAAATCCCCCTTCATTTTTTTCCACATGACGAATGTCCGTCTTCCATTCCTAGAATTCATGTTGATAATTATAGTATAGTTGAGTACAGTTGACAAGAAAGCAAAAAACACGCTAGCTATTTTGCTTGACGTGTTTTTTATTAGGATGAAAACTTTCTATCCTAATATTAGCTTATTTTTATATCTTTATCTCACTTTTTGTGTTTTTTGCTGATCCGACCAATTTGAATCATGAACAAGCCTCATAATCTTTACTGAATCTAATCCTAAGATTTGAGCACATTCCTGAGTGGTTAGAAACCCCCGTTGATAAGCTTCTATCACCTTTCTTTTATCCATAAGAGAACCCTCCAAGTATAGTGTACTCCCATTAGGAATAGTATGGGTAAACTTGGAATCTTTTATTCGTAATAAAGTGATTACTCTTTTGTACTCCACATTAGTTTTAGAGTACCTCGACTAATATCAACCACATCCTTGTGCCCAACGTCGACATCAGAACATCCTTTTCTAGTAAGTCGCACAAAAGAGTAATTCACTTAGGTGGGGAAAGGGCAATCAATTGGTCATCTTCCTATAAAAGAACATATCCTCTGTATCAAGTTGATAATCTTTAGGCGAAAAAATTTGCTCTGTACTCCCTACAAATAAAATACCACCTGGTTTTAGAGCATTAGAAAATTTCTGATACAGTAAATGTTTTGCCTCATTCGTAAAATAAATCATAACATTACGGCAAATAATCAAATCAAAATGAGTATCAAAAGGATCTGATAAAAGATTCTTTTTTTCAAAACATATATTTTTTTGTAATTGACCAGCTGCTTTATATAAAGACTGTTCTTTTTTAATGTATTTAAAATATTTTTCTGGTAAATCACGTAAAGAGCGTTCATCATACTTACCCTCTTTTGCTTTTTCCAGCACACGTTCATCTAAATCAGAAGCAATAATTTTATATCTAGAAGACTGAGTCTGTTCAGCAAAAATCATGGAAAGCGTATAAGCCTCTTCCCCTGTGGAACAGCCTGCACTCCAACATACAAGCTGTTCTTTTTGAGTTAGTAGTTCAGGAATGTATTTTTTCTCCAATAAACTCCAGCGATTTGGATTTCTCCAAAACTCAGATACGTTTATGGTCATACGGTCTAAAAACTCATCCATTAAATCAGGATGTTTTAATATGTCTTTTAAATATTCCTGAAAATTTACATAGCCTCTTTTATTTTTTAACATAGTAAGTCTACGTTTCATTTGTGTTTCTTTATACTGGGATAGATCAACATTTATATGTTGCTTTAGATTCCCAATAAATAAGCGATAATCCTTATCTAAATCTAACATATGAGATTTAGATCCAAGACATTAAGGATTTTTCGTAGGATACTAATTCTGATTCATTAAAAATGTTTTCTATTTCTCTTGCAGCGCTTTCATTACTATCTGAACCATGAATAATATTTAAACTCATGTGTGCAGCAAAATCACCACGAATTGTACCTGGTTGAGCATCCACAGGGTTCGTTTTTCCAATCATCATTCTAGAAATTTCAATGATATTATCCCCTTCCCAAACCATCGCAAAAACAGGTCCAGAAGTGATAAAATCAATTAACTCACCAAAGAAAGGTTTTTCTTTATGTTCTTCATAATGTTTTTCTGCTTGTTCCTTACTTAGAACAGTGAATTTCCCAGCTAAAAGTTGAAAACCTTTTTGTTCAAATCGAGTGATAATTTCACCCATAACACTTCTTTGAACCCCATCTGGTTTAATCATTAAATATGTTTTTTCCATGTTTAACCCTCCACTAATGTGATATATAAGTAAATGCAAAATTACGACAAGGTAAAGTTACCTTGTCATAAGTTAGTATTTACGACTCAAAACAAAGTCTGCAATTTCATGTAAATGCTTTTTTGTTTTTATATCAGGTAATTGATCTAATTGTTTAACTGCTTTATGTATATAACGATTTGCCAAGGTTTCTGCTTTATCAATGCCTCCACTATTACGAATCAGTTGGATGAACTCGTTCACATCTGACTGGTCCTCTGATTGTTTTATTCTATTTATAAGTGATAATAAAGACTCTTTCAAATCCTTTTCTTGTAGAGCATATATCATTGGTAGTGTAATATTTCCCTGTTTAATATCACTACCTGGTGGTTTTCCTATCTGTTTTTCAGTCCCACATAAATCCAAAACATCATCCGTTATTTGAAAAGCCATACCTACATTGTAACCAAATGAATATAGAGTTCTTACCACCTTTTTAGGTGCTTCGGCAGCTAAAGCCCCTAACTGACAGCTAATCGCAATTAACAATGCCGTTTTTCGACGAATTCGAAGTAAATAATGGCGAACAGATTGATCTGTATTAAAGAAATCACGTATTTGTTCCATCTCACCAATACACATCTGAACGATAGATTTGGATAAGATTTGATGTATTTTTGGATTTTCTAATTGAGTGACCACAGTTAAAGCTTTAGCAAATATATAGTCTCCTGTATACATAGCGATTTTGTTATCCCATTTTGCCATAACGGTTTGTTCGCCTCTGCGGGTTATTGCATTATCGATCACGTCATCATGAACTAGGGTTGCCATATGAATAAGTTCTAATGCAGCTGCAACATTTTTCAAATTTTCTAAATGATAGTTTCCAAATTTTCCTGAAAGCAATACAAATACAGGACGAATTCTCTTTCCTCCTGCTTTTAACAAATGTAGTGAGGTTTCATTTAAAACGTCATGATTGGATTGAATACTTCTTTCAAGTTCACTCTCTATATATTGAATATCTTTTTTATAACGTGCGTAGATGTCTATTAGCTTCATTATATCTCCTATAACATCAAGATTTTATAATTTCGATAACGCTTGGTTTGTCCACATTTGAATGGGGACTTGCTCTGGTATGAGATTCATCTCTCTTGCAAACTGATAATATAACTTTAACCCATTTTTTTGTAATTGTCCAAAGTCATGACTTAATTCAGAAAAATATTTTATCCAAAATGACTCTGATCCCCCAATTCTAGCTTGTGCCTCTTTGATCATCTCTTTTTTATCATTTAAACCAAACTCTTTACTCTGCTTTAGTAAACTAAATATATGTTGAACCATTTTAGGATTATGATCAGCGATATCTTTTCGAACAGCCCAAACTGCAAATGTCATCCAACTATCCGTTAAGTTCGTCCAAAGCTCACCTAAATCTGTAACTTCATACTGTGAATTCGCCCATTTAGCTTGAATGGCATCGTCCCCTATCAACAATGCACCTTCTGCTTCCTTCATCATTTCATCTAATTGAGGAGTGGAGTAACAATATTCAGGATTTCCATGATAAAATTTATGAATAATAATTTTCAACAAATTAACAGAGGTTGCTGAAGTTGTTGGGAGTGCAATTTTTCGATTCACAATTTGCTCTAATGGTTTTTTATGAAATAATAAAATTGAATTCACTTTACCAAAAGAGCTTACAGATAAATCAGGAAATAACACATAATTTCGAAATGATTCTGCATAGGCAAAAGAAGAAATAGGGGCCATGTCTAATTCTCCTTCTGATAGAGCTTTATTAAGTTTCGTAGGCACACCCGATACAAATTGTATTTGATTTTCAAATTTCTTTTTAGGAAAATGATATAATATAGGCCATATATTGGTGTAATTAATTTCCCCTATTTTAATCAAATCCATTTTTCGACTCATCTAAATCTCCCCATCTAGTAAACATATTATGTTTTATCCCCATCATATCTAAAACTTTACCCACCAAAAATGAAACGATATCATCAAGTGTTTTAGGTTTATAATAAAAAGCAGGCATTGCAGGTATGATGGTTGCACCTGCCTTTGATAATCTGAGCATGTTTTCCAAATGTATCATATGAAGGGGTGTTTCTCTAGGTACGACGATTAATTTTCGTCCTTCTTTTAACATAACATCAGCTGCACGTTCCATCAAATTATCCGACATTCCATGTGATATCCCTGCTAAGGTCCCCATAGAACATGGTATAATAACCATGCCTTCTGTTTGATAAGAACCACTGGCAATACTAGCTCCAATATCCTGAATTGGAAAATAAGAATATTCCCCTGGAAATAATGAAAAATGTTTATTTAGTGTCTCTTGTCTCTGAGATACGTTCCAGTTTAATTCTTCTTTGAGAACACGCCAGCCAGCATCTGTAATTAAGATTTTAACATGATATCCTAACTCTAATAAAACCTCACATAACCGCACACCATAAATAGCCCCACTAGCTCCTGTAATTCCTACAATCCATTCTTTATCAGTTTCAATCGATTGACTCATTATTTTAGCACCGCCAAATCAATTAACGTGAATACGAAAACGATGACACTCAGTACACCATTCATTGTAAAGAATGCTGCATTTAATTTAGACAGATCATTTGGTTTAACAAGTTGATGTTCGTAAATCAACAATAAAGCCGCAATAATAGTTCCGACTAAATACCACCAGCTTAAATTGGCTAAAAACATAATACTCACTAATCCTATGGCTGTTATGAAATGAAGGAGTTTGGCAATTTTTAGTGCATTTGCTATTCCAAATGAACTTGGTATGGAAAATAGCCCTTCTTTTCGATCAAATTCTATATCTTGGCAAGCATATATGATATCAAATCCAGCTGTCCATAAAGCTACAGAAACAAATAAAATGATTGCAGTTATATTAATATCACCGGTAATGGCTATCCAGCCGCCTAAAGGAGCTAAAGCTATGGTAAAGCCAAGAATAAAGTGACATGCCCAAGTAAATCTTTTTGTATATGAATAAAAAACTAAGAAAAATACGGCAATTGGTAACAATTTAACAGCTAATGGATCCAATTTTGCCGAAGCAAAAAACAATAAAGCAAAAGACAAAACAATAAATAGTATCACTTCTTTAGAAGAGAGTAAACCTGCTGGAATAGCTCTTGCTGCAGTTCTCGGATTTTTACCATCTATAACTTTGTCTATCACTCGATTTAATCCCATTGCAGCACTTCTAGCCCCAACCATTGCTAAAATAATCCAACCGATTTGTACCCAGGAAGGTAAATGACCATTCATCATATATGATCCTAAAACAGCCCCCATAAAAGCAAAAGGCAAAGCAAATATCGTGTGTTCAAACTTAATCATCTCAAGAAATACTTTAGTTTTCTTTAACATCACTCTGATTTCCCCTTTGTACCAATATGAAGTGCTGCAATCCCTCCAGTTAAAGGATAGGCTTGAACCTTATTTAAACCAATTTCCTTAAATATGTTCGCAAGTTCCTTATGATCAGGAAATGTGATCAACGATTCTGGCAGCCATTTGTATTGCTCATATTTTTTGGCTACTAATTTTCCAATTAAAGGAAGAACTCTATTGAAATAAAAATAATATATGGATTTAAAAGGCTGCCAAGTAGGTTTTGATAATTCCAAACAATAAACTTGTCCACCCGGTTTAACAACTCTTCTCATTTCTTTAAGAACTTGCCTGAGATCAGGAACATTTCGAAGTGCAAGACCGATTGTCGCATAATCAAAGGAATTATCTTCAAATGGTAACTCCATTGCATCTCCGTGCACTAAGTCAATTTGATCATCCAACCCAGAAGATGATACTTTTTTCTTACCCATTTCTAACATGTTCAAACTGAAATCAAGACCAACAATTTTCCCATTTTTACTTTCCTCTGCCATACTAATTGTCCAATCACATGTGCCGCAGCATAAATCAATCGCTGTCTCGCCTGGCTTCATATTCATTTTTTTCATCGTAAATTTACGCCATGCTTTATGGCGTCTAAAACTTATAATATCATTCATTACATCATACTTAGGTGCAATATTTTCAAATACAGAGTGCACAAATTCTTTCTTTGCGTTTCCTTCCAATTTAATCACCTTTTTTCGTTAAACTTTAGAAGCAGATAAATATGAAATAAAGGGTTGTCCTATTTTTTCCAATTCATTTTTAATGTTTTCATTTTTTATATTATTGACTTTTTCACTCACATCTTTCCACTGTTTCTCTAACATTTGATGGAGTTTAGCTCTGATATTATATTTCAATAAAACGGATTGTATCAAAGATTTATTACAACTATCTTCTTTTAACATTTCCATTTCTTCAATCGTTGCGTGTTTTAAAATATACCAATAAGCCCAGCTCCCCTTTAAATCCTTAATCTGATTCAACTTGTCAATTTCTTCAGTAATAAGCTCACATTTTGTTATAGAAGCTAAAATGTCTGGCCATTGTTTTCGCAACACTTCGTCCATATAGTTAGAAAAAATAAGATATAACTGTGATTTAATATCTATGCAGTGCTGAAAGTAATCCTCAGCAGTTAATTTAAATTTTTTCATTTTCATATATAAATTTATTTTTAATCGATTTACCTCACTAATAGCGTGAGATAAGGAATGGATGGTATCTATCTGTCCCGCCTGAGATAATAGGTGATAAAATTTACTGCTAAAATAGTCCCCAGCTAACACTCTAAGTTGTCTTGTACGCATCTTTTTCATCTCAATCTGCTCTTCTCCGATATCAACTAGATCATGAGTATCCATCCCCATCTGTATTAATGAGGTAACCAATGTATACAACTCAGAAATTTTATCTGAAGTTGAATGCTTATTTAGAAAAATATAAAGCAACCTTGAGCGAGAATACGGAAAAGTTGGAAGATCCGTATGTTTTTGAATCATATCGTATTGCATACTTTTTTTTGCTAGTTCAGGAACTAAATAACCATCCATTTAACTGCCTCCGAAATCATTACAATATTAAAATCTAAATCATTATATCATATCCGTCTAACACACGCACTTTACCAAAATACAATTTCATATATGAACTCAATGGTATTAAGAGATGCCATTAATCCATTGTTCCCAATAATCCGTAGTTTTCAGCTTGAAGAATGCGGTCAACAGCTCTTTGTAACTACTCTCAATCTGATCCATCTCTTTTGACCAACGACCTGCATTTGCGTCAATTGTCATTAAAAGCTTTTGATGACCTCCATTTAACTGTTCATAGTCAAACACTCTGATTAAAATTAATTTTACATTTGAAGTCTCTTCAAATCCCAATTGGATGATGGTATATAAATCTCTATAAACCAGATTAGGGTCCTTCACTTGTCCAGAGATATTCAAGTCAATGGATAATGTAGAATGATCCCAACCTACCTTACTAAGATTATTTTGAATAGGTAGATCACTCATAAAATCAACAATATTGCTTTCTGATAATTGAACGACTTCATTAATTACCTCTTTTTTATCACTGAATTTAGAAACAGTCTCATTAAATTCCAAATGAAAAAAAGTTGACAATACGAATGGGGTGATCAACATAATCATTGAGATAAGGAATATCCGATTCCATTTCACATCATTCTCCTCCTAATTTTCCTTCCTTATATCCCATTGTACAAACAAAAATGGCAGGCTATGCCTGCCTGCTAATAAAAAATTTTATTCACTTTCAATTATTCCATGTTTTGTTTGAATTGTTGCCTTACCTCGAACCTTTACAGCAGATGTATGCTCTGTAAATTGAGCGATCATCACTTCACCTTTATCTAGTTTTTCAGTGTGATTAAACCTCGTGTCCTGACCTCTTGTTAATCCGATTACGTTTACGCCATCTTCATTTGCTTTAATTATAACGTATTCATCATTTATTCTCTGCATGATACGCCTCCAATCTTTTCAATTACTCACCATTTCAGAATTATATCATATTTACAAATAACCTAGAATAAATGCAGATACTCATTTAGAAGATTTATAAAAATTCTTAAAGAGAAATCAAAACCGTTGTATCAAATTAGATACAACGGTTTTTAATAAATAGCTGTAAGATATGTATTTATTAGTTTATACCTTCTTTTAAAGCTTTACCTGGTTTAAAGGCCGGCACTTTACTAGCTGCGATATCAATTTCTTCTCCTGTTTGAGGATTACGACCTTTTCTTGCTGAACGCTCACGAACTTCAAAATTACCGAATCCAACTAATTGTACTTTATCTCCGCTTTGTAATGCTTCTGAAATGGCTTGGAAAACCGCATCAACAGCTTTCGATGCATCCTTCTTTTGAAGTTCTGTTGATTCAGCAACCTTAGTAACTAATTCAGATTTATTCAAGTTCTTCACCTCCTCCCAAAAATATTATATTATCATTTGTGTTAACCTTTTTAAATAAAAATATACATATAAACATTGAAAAATGTTAAAAACACTCCATTTTATGCTGATATACACACAAGGAATAATACAAATTGAATTTGAAATTCTTCCAAATCCTAATATATTATACATTTTCCTTTTGAAAAAGGAAAGAGCAAAAAACCGATTTAACCCTTTTATTTAGGAAAATCGGTTTTTTTCACAGTATCTAGTACTGGGTTTCATAATAATGTCTATAAAATGATAGCTATTAAGCCCCCAGATCCTTCATTCGTAATTCTTCCTAAAGTTTCTTGAAGTTTATGTCTTGCATTCTCTGGCATCATCGCTAGTTTTACTTGAATACCTTCTTGCACAATCGATTGTAATGATCTGCCAAAGATATCGGAATCCCATATTCTAACAGGGTCATCTTCATAATCTTGCATTAAATATCTTACCAGTTCTTCACTTTGTTTTTCCGTGCCTATAATTGGCGCAAACTCCGATTCTACATCCACACGTATCATATGTATGGATGGAGCCACCGCTTTTAAACGCACT
Source organism: Chengkuizengella sediminis (assembly GCF_010078385.1). Lineage (NCBI taxonomy): Bacteria > Bacillati > Bacillota > Bacilli > Caryophanales > Paenibacillaceae > Chengkuizengella > Chengkuizengella sediminis. The sequence continues at coordinate 336,385 of NZ_SIJC01000002.1, read as the reverse complement.
CCAAATCTTGATCCTTGTCGGATAAGTTCAGGTTCTTCTAAAGTCATATCCTCTATAGGTGGAGCAGCTATACCATATCCAGTTGCTTTCACCATCTCAATGCCTTCAGCATAATGATCGTACTCTCTTTTCGCATGGCTAAATTCCTGCATCAATTGAAGCAAATGATCTTTGCCTCTGATTTCTACACCAACGACCTCCATTAGAATTTGATCATACAATTCATCTGGAGCGTATAGATCAATTTCAGCTATACCTTGCCCCATATTCATACCTGCTAAAGACGCTCTATCAATAAAGTCAAATCCTTCAAAATTCCCAACTACTCGATCCACATCTCGTAGTCTACTAATATCCTTCACTGTCTCCCTAACACTTTCTTCGAAATTCGTTCTTAGCCAGTGATTTTCATCCAAAACCATCACCCAGCTTGGCAGATTCACATTCACTTCATGAACTGGGAACTCAAATAGTACTTCTCTTAACACAGAAGTCATTTCTCGTTCTCCCATGGAGTCTACACTCATTGGCATCACAGGAATATCATATCTGTGCGACAAATCTTCACAAAGTTGATGTGTATCAGGATGATCTGGTTGAGTTGAATTTACAATTAAGATAAAAGGCTTCCCTACTTCCTTCAACTCATTAATCACACGTTCCTCGGCTTCAACATAAGATTCTCTATCAATATCTGTGATAGACCCATCTGTTGTAATGACAACACCTAATGTAGAATGCTCCTGAATAACTTTTCTAGTACCTATTTCTGCTGCTTCTTGAAATGGTATTGGATCTTCAAACCACGGTGTATTAATCATTCTAGGTCCATTCTCATCCTCATACCCATGTGCGCCTACAACAGCATATCCAACACAATCTACCATACGCACATTAACGTCTAAACCTTCATCTACAGTAATCTTCACTGCATTATTTGGAACAAACTTAGGTTCTGTTGTCATGATCGTTCTACCAGAAGCACTTTGAGGCAATTCGTCCTTAGCTCTGACTCTGTCAGCCTCGTTTGAGATGTTTGGTAATACGATGGTTTCCATAAATCGTTTAATAAAAGTAGATTTACCAGTTCGAACCGCACCAACAACCCCTAAGTAAATATCCCCACCTGTCCTTTCTGCGATGTCCTTAAAAATATCCACTTTTTCCAAAAAGATCCCCTCCTATACAAGGTATCGTACATTCAATTGGACTAGTAACAATATATGTAGCAAAAAAATGAATATGACTGAATTTTTGAACAATCCAGCCTATTTTTTTACGCATAAAATTACTTATAAACAATATTCACTGAAAAATATATGATTGCTATGAAAAAATATGCTTTATTTAGCCAAAACATATATATTAAGGAAAAACCAAAAAAAACCACTCATTATTATGAGCGATTTTAAAATGTATTGCGAATAATAGGTTCCTCATTCTTCCAATCATAAGGATTTGATTTCACTGGTACAAAGTTTGAGGTTTCAATTAATAATGCTCGCAAGTCTTGATTCATACTTATATTCTCTTCACCGTAATTTTCTATCATTTTCATGATATCTATACCATAATCAATCTTTACAATACCTGAGGTATGTACGATAGGGCTTAAATATGATTCTGAATAAGGGCTTTTGATTTGCAATCTTTTTTGACCTAATAAACTAAAATCAATACTATACCAGTTTTCATATATTTCCTCACTTTTAGGCAAAGCTCCATTATTACTACTAATATATAGTAAAATTTCCCTTTCAAGTGCATTTATCTTTTGAAAAGAGACGATATCCATTAATTTAACGGCTGGGTCTTCTTCAACATTTACTAATACAAAATAATAATTGCCTCCATTCTCAAATGCAACTGCAGGAGTTTGACCAATATAGGCGCTTAACTTATTAAAGTCAATGATATATTTTTCATAAATTGGTGTATCCATCTCACTATTTTTTATAGGAAGTAATCCACCTGAAGCTTGTTGGTACGCATCAACAGCTGTTTGAACTAATGTAATCGATTCTTTGATTGCACCTGTACTTTTATCTCCTCTCATATCATCTGGATATAAACATCCTGAAGTAAGTAAGATAAGGATCAAACACATAAAACCGTGACTTATTTTATTCATCTACTTTTCCTTCGTCCTTCCTCCATTATTATTGATGTATTTTAGAGATCATTATTATTTTCATTTTTCAATTGCGCTTGAACTACTTTATTCAAAGGACTTTCTGGTATGCTCACAATTACTTTTTTATTAAATACTTTTGCTTGACAAGCTAATCGTATATTTTCAGAAATTTGCTCTTGGCTCAATTTCGTCTTTTCACTTTGAGTCAAAGGCAAAAGAGTTGTAGGGTCATCCACTTTAACTTTACACATCAAACATGCTGCTTTGCCACCACATCTAGCTGGAATGACTACTCTAGCACGTATACTTGTGTCTAACAAAGAAGTACCTGCCTTCACCTTAATTATTTTATTTCGTGGTAAAAAAATGACTTCTGCCATTGTTCACAGTTCCCTTTCACACAAAGATTCACATAATAATTCACTCATTTTTTGTACATGTATATCATCAAATTGATTTCTTTTTAATATTTCATACAAGGCTGGAAAATACAATGTTCGATTTGAGATCATTTTTTCAGCAGCAGCTAAAAATCGATCTGGTCTATTACGTAGTACATTAAATACAAACTCATGTGCTAAAGGCATAACCTTTATCTGTAATCCATTTAAATTCACAGTATTACTATATTTTTTTAAAAAGCTCATATCAACTATATATTCAGACATTAATGAATGAACACTAAAATCTGCTACTAATTCCACTTCAATTCCGCCAATCTCATAATGACTAAGTAGTGATTTGAAAATTTCTGATTCACTATAATGCGGTTTATCTAAAGCATAGGATTGCAAAAGAGAATGAATGGTTGGAGAGAATTTTGTTTCAATTTGGATATCTAAATCCTTTGGCTCTGCCTTTAAAGAAATATTTTGTAAAAGAAGACCACAACTGCCTCCTACGTACCAATCAATATTTGAACCTTTCAATTTATTGTGTACATACGAAATACAATCACATAATGAGTTTGATAAAACCAATGATGCCACACCTTTCCATTCATTTTCAATAGTTCCCTACACGTTAATAATAAGATTTATTCACCGCTGTAATGGGTCCAATTCGAACAATCATAGCTTGGCACCCAAGTCGATAGCCATCATTAATTTCCTGCAAATCCAATCTAGAATTTTCCGCTGAATTCACATCACTTAACAATTCTGCTCCATCTTGAACATAACAACGACATCTTGCACAATTTCCATTTGTGCAGGCAAATTGCCAGTCAATATTATTTTTTACTGCGAGATCCAACAGCGATATATTTAGTTCAGGTTTCACACTTTTTTCTTTAAATTTACCTTTTAACTTAATAACTTGTTCATCTAAGTTTTTTTGTTCTGAATTTGGGTTGGACTTCGCTTTTTTTGAGAGTAACCTTCTAAATTTCATCTGCTTGTCCTCCTTAATTATATAATCGAAATCAAACCTAAAAAGAAGGAACAAATTAAAATAAAAACAGCAACAAACGAAATAATAAATCGAATAACTCCTTTCGTTTTTGCACGTGCAAATGTAATTAAAACAGATGCCAAAACCATAAAACCAATTGCATAGAATGATAACCACATTTTATCCATTGAATCCATTATTATCTAACTCCTAACCCTTATCACTTTATCTTTATTTCATCATCTACTATAACACATAATATGCACCCCAAAAAGAGATGTAAATATTGATTCATCAATTGCATCAAAACGTCCTTTTTGGATGCAATCGGCACCTGTTCCTCCATGAACTGACAGGTTTTAACTAGTATGAGAATGAAAAAGTTAAACTTTCCTTTACATGAAAAAGCATAAGGTCAATATCCAAACCCTATGCTTTCAAAAATTATTTTTTTTTGTTCATCATACCTTGCATCATATGTTCTAATTGACCTGGATTAAACCCGCTGCCTTTAACCGCTTTTATAATTTCATTTATTGTCGATTCGGCAACAGGAACGTTTACCATTTTTGAAACATTTAGAATTAATTCACGCAATTGTTTTTCACTCTGTAAGGTTGAAGGTTTCACTCCACTAGCAATTTTTTCAATATCTTTGTGAGATACTTTTTTCCCTGTTTTTTTCTTAACTACATCTAATACATTTTTGGATAAATCCTTATTACCTTTATTACCTTTACTCATACTAACCCTCCTTATTCTGTGCTAATGCATCTTATGAATAAGAAGGGAAATTCGTGTAGGCTATTCCACCCATTTTTTTGATGATGGTTTAGCAATATCCTCCATTTCATGGGTTTTAACACGTCCCATTAAATCTTCTACTGCAAATTTGGGCTCTTTATTATTAAATAATACTTCGTACATTTCGAAGGTAATTGGCATTGCAATGTCATATATTTTAGAAAGCTCATAAGCAGCCTGCATATTTTTAATACCTTCAACTACCATCCCCATTTTTTCCAACGTTTCATCTAGTGTATTTCCTTGAGCGAGTAGATACCCTGCACGCCAATTTCTGCTATGTTGACTTGTACAGGTAGCAACTAGATCACCAATGCCAGCTAATCCAATAAAAGTTAATGGATTAGCTCCCATAGCAACTCCTAACCTCGCGATTTCAGCTAAACCACGAGTAATTAAAGCTGCTTTTGCATTATCACCGAACGATAAACCGTCAGACATTCCACCGCCTAAAGCAATAATATTTTTTAAGGCTGCCCCTATTTCAACACCAATAATATCTGGATTTGTATATACTCTAAAATAGGAGTTAATAAATAAATCTTGAACCTTTTCTGCAGCATTCAAATTTACGGATGAAATAACAACTGTTGTAGGAGATTTATTAATTACCTCTTCAGCATGACTTGGACCTGATAATACAGTTATGTTTTCCTCATCTACATTTGTAAGCTCTTCAGCGATCACCTGTGACATGCGTTTAAGAGATTTCGCTTCAAATCCTTTTGTGGCATGAACGATTAGATGGTCTTCATGAACAAATGGTTTGATTTTAGAAGTTACTTCTCTCATGCCTGAAGATGGTGCTACAATGACAACTGCAGTCGTTCCAGTCATCGCCTCCTCAATAGATGTAGTTGCTTTAATTTGATTAGAAAGAGTAATATTAGGAAGATACTTGCTATTCGTGTGTTGACTATTCATTTCCTCCACTTGTTTTTCATTTCGCGACCAAATCATAACCTCTAATCCATTATCAGCTAAAACTGAGGCAAGTGTTGTCCCCCAACTTCCAGCTACAAAAACAGATACTTTTTTATTTGACATTGTTCTCCCCACCTCTCTTGAAAAGAAACTCTTTTTATTAAAAAACGATTTTAGTCGGTGTTTATGAAACATTTTTCATGTATATCTTTATGTATTTAGCAGCTCACTTATTGGGGTGTAATTACCCTTTTTGACCCACTTTTCCTTCTTGACCTTGTATAAGCCTAACTATGTTTGACCTATGTCGAAACCAGGCAAAAATCCAAATAAAAATACTTAAATAAAGAACTTCATTTGATTCACTAAAAATATATATAGATAAAGGCAATAATAACGTAAATAATAATGAACCAAGTGAAACATAACGAGTTAATATTAAGAACACTATTGCTATAAGACCCGCGAATATAGTTGGTAAAGGTGCTATTGTTATGGCAACTCCAATGGTTGTAGCAATTCCTTTTCCACCTTTAAAACCAAAAAACAAAGGCCAATTATGACCTATAATAACGAGCAATCCGCATAAAGTTGGAATTATTATTTGGTCAGGTGCAAACCAGTTTCCAATCAAAACGGCCAAAATACCTTTGCAAATATCTAAAACAAGTACACCAATAGCAGGCCAAAGTCCTAAAACTCTTAACGTATTCGTCGCCCCTGCATTTCCACTACCATGTTTACGAATATCAATCCCTTTAATCCATTTTGCAGCAATGGTGCTAAAAGAAATTGAACCCAATAAATAACTAATTAATATGGGCAATATATAACTCACTCATTCACCCCCTACTTAATCATCTTGTGATTTCCTACGCAGAAATATTTGGATTGGAGTACCTTCGAAATTAAATGAAGCACGAATCCTGTTTTCTATATATCTTCTATAAGAAAAATGCATTAAAGCAGGATCATTCACAAACAAAACAAATTTAGGTGGTTTGATAGAAACCTGTGTAGCATAATTAATTCTTAATCTCTTCCCTTTATCTATAGGAGGTTGATTCATTGCCACAGCATCAGAAACCACATCATTTAAAGCGTGCGTAGGAATTCTTAACGCATGCTGATCAGCTACATAATCAACTAAAGGCATTAATTTGTGTAATCTTTGATGTGTCATCGCTGAAACAAAAAGAATCGGAGCGTAACTCATAAATTGGAACTGTTCTCGAATTTTAGTTGTGAATTCCTGCAGGGTCTTGTCTGATTTTTCAACAGCATCCCATTTATTCACTAGAAAAATAGCAGCTTTACCAGCTTCATCTGCATATCCAGCAATATGTTTGTCTTGTTCAATAATTCCTTCCTCTGCATTAATTACAATTAATACAACATCAGAACGTTCAATTGCTCTCATTGCTCTCATCACACTGTATTTTTCAGTTGTTTCATAAACTTTTCCTCTTTTACGCATCCCTGCCGTGTCTATAAACACATACTTTTGTCCATCTTTTTCAAATGGAGTATCTATTGCATCACGGGTTGTTCCAGCTTGATTGCTTACAATCACTCTTTTTTCTCCAAGAATTGCATTTACCATTGAGGATTTACCCACATTAGGTCTGCCAATTAAAGAAACTTTAATAACATCCTCATCATATTCGTTCTCATCTTGTTCTGGAAAGGAATCAACTACTTTATCTAATAAATCACCTATCCCTAATCCGTGAGAACCAGAAATCGGGAAAGGATCTCCAAAACCAAGCGAATAAAATTCATAAATCTCATTTTCACGTTCTAAATTATCTACCTTATTTACTGCTAAAACAATAGGTTTCTTAGATCGAAATAACATGTTTGCTACTTCTGAATCAGAAGGCGTGATTCCGGATTTCACATCTACCATAAAAATAATAACATCCGCCTCTTCGATAGCCAGTTCTGCTTGAGCTTTGATGGATTGCGTGATTTCATCTTCACTGATTTCAATTCCACCAGTATCAATAATACTGAATTGTTTATCTAACCATTCACCATTAGCAAAAATTCGATCTCTTGTAATACCAGGTTTATCTTCAACTATGGCGACTCTTTCACCCACAATGCGATTAAATATAGTTGACTTACCAACATTTGGTCTGCCTACTATCGCTACAATTGGTTTAGCCAAAACGTTCACTCCTAATCTAATTCCTCATGAATATTATCATATCAAACTTAATTTTTAAAGACCATAAGAATATCTAGGCACAGCAACAACTTAATTTTTTATTTTCACAAAATATTGTTTCAACCCTTGATACCCCCTATTAACCACTTCAGAGATAAATCTACAGGTGATAAAAGTTAATAACCATATATCATACAATTCAAAAGTTCCTAATTGTAAGGGGAACTGGTGAAATATAATAAAGGATAAAGTAAGATCTCCAAAGATCATTCCAAGTGTTATCACTGTAAATTGTTCTAATGAATTTTTAATTAAACAGGCAATCAACAAAGCCAATACTACAGCTATATCCACTCTTGGATGATAAATAATAAACATAGGGTCTATGAAATACAGCACTTGAAGCAATACATATAAAATACTAAATAAAATCAAATATAAAAAGAAATTCACGGTAACAATTTGAAACCTATTTGTAACACAGATATACAATGAGGTTAAAACCATGAATAAATAACTTAAGTTTATAGCATAACCATCAGCAAATGGTATATCTATAAACAAAAAAAACATCCATAATAGTAAAAAAAATAAGATTGATCTTCTTGAAACATCTTGAATAATTTGATTCTTCCAACCAAAAAACAACAAAATAAATATTATGGATAAGAGCAAAAATGATAAGTATCCAGGGTTCATATTTTTCACCACTTTCTACTCTTATAGTTTGAAAAAATGTTGTTTTTTACTCAATGAAAGGAAAAAATCGGCGAACTCGCTCTGAGACCGCCGATTGATATAAGAATGAAATTAAGATTATTTCAATTTGCTTAACTTATCTCCAAAACGTTCACCTAGGGTTAAATTCAATCCCTTATTTTCCACATACTTTTCAAAGTTCTTTTCTTCTCTTCTGCTTTTTTGTGGTTTATCTGGTGTTTCTGGCGCTTCGATTGTTTCCTTAATACTTAAAGAAATTCTTTTCTCTGCTGGGTTGATTTCTAAAATTTTCACATCAACCTCTTGTCCTTCTTTAAGAACTTCATGTGGCGATCCAATATGATTATGAGAAATTTGGGAGATATGCACCAATCCTTCTACACTTGGTAAAATCTCTACAAAAGCTCCAAATTGAGCAATACGCTTTACTTCACCTTTAACGACATCTCCTGTGTTAAATTTCTCTTCTACGCTTTCCCAAGGACCTGGTTGGACTGCCTTAAGACTTAAGCTGATTTTTTCTTTCTCTGCATCAATTTTCAGAACTTTTACATTCACTTTATCACCTTCATTGACTACATCAGATGGTTGTTCAACATGTGACCATGATAATTCTGAAATGTGTACTAAACCATCAACGCCACCAAGATCAATGAAAGCACCAAATGGAGTAAGACGTTGAACCGTTCCTTCTATTTCTTGTCCAACTTCTATTTGTGAAAGCACTTCTTTTTTCTTAATTTCAAACTCTTCATCTAAAACATCACGTTGAGAAAGAATGACTTTATTATTTTCTTGATCTAATTCCTTTACCTTTACTCTTAAAGTACGGCCTTTGTAATCTGAAAAGTCTTCAACAAAATGTCTCTCTACCATAGATGCTGGTACAAAAGCACGAACTCCTAAATCAACAACTAAACCACCTTTTACAACATCCGCAACGTTTGCTTCAAAAACCTGTTGACTTTCAAATAAAGATTGAAGCTCACCCCATGCTTTTTCACTAGCAATTGCTTTTTTAGACAAAATTAATTTTTCTTTTTCATCATTTATACTTATAACCTTACATTCAATTTCTTGATCCACTTCTGCACCTTCAGCTGCATTTTCTAAATGAACGGAAGAAAGTTCACGAACCGGAACAATACCATCATATTTATAACCAATATCTACTATGACTTGATTATCTTCAACCTTAACAACTTTCCCTTTAACAATATCTCCTTGTTGAATGACATTTACATTTGTCATTTCCTCTTGTGTAACTGTTTCTGTAACTTCTTGCTCTTGTGCTACTTTTGTTTCTTCTGTCATTTAAATAACCTCCTAGTGCTTATCTGATCTTTAAAAATCAGATCCTTCACTGTATATTTTATTAATTAATATCTGTATAATACAGATTCAAATCATTAACTCTACATAAATATAAATCATTTGTAGATATTGTTCCATATTCAACTTTACATTTATTCAAAAAAAATTAAATAGTTAAATTATTTAGAATTACTTTTTAATATTTCATCAATATTTGACATAATTTTATCAGTGGCTTTTTCTAAGCGATCACCTGATGAATCTTCCTTGAATTCAGTTAAATCAACTGGTTTTCCGTAAATGACTTTCATTTTTCGAAAAGGGGTATAATTTCCAATAATTGCAACTGGTATGACTGTTGCATCGGAACGAAGTGCAAAACTCGCTGCTCCCTTTTTTCCCACACCTAATGATTTCCTTCTAGTGCCTTCAGGAAAAATCCCAAAAACTTTTCCTTCATTTAAAATTTTAATTGTGTTTCTTATGGAATCTTTACTCACGCCACCCCGTTTTACTGGAAAAGCCCCCAATTTAACAATTAATTTTCCTAACACAGGAATTTTAAACAACTCTTCCTTTGCCATAAAGTGTACTTCTCTATCTAGAGGGATTCCTACGATGGTAGGGTCTAATAAGTTTACATGGTTGGAACAAAGCATGACACCTCCATGTTCAGGGATATTAGTTTTACCTACTACTTTTAATCGATATATTAGAACATACAAAAATCTTAATAACATTCTAACCGTTTTGTATAACATGATTATCCCCACCCATTTTTTTAATGCATAATTCTTTAATGGTTTGCACAACCTCTAAAATGGTCATGTTTGTACTATCGATTTTAATCGCATCCTCAGCCATTTTTAATGGTGAAGCTGTTCTTTCTAAATCCATCTGATCTCGTAATGAAATTTCATTTTTCAGCTGTTCCAAAGTGATTGTTAACGCAGGTGTTTTCTCTAACATTTCGTCATATCTCCTTGAAGCCCTTTCCTCGACACTTGCTGTTAAAAAAATCTTCACTTCTGCGTTTGGAAGCACATGGGTAGCTATATCTCTCCCGTCCATAACCACACCTTTTGATGAAGCCAGTTGTTGTTGTTTTTCAACAAGTATTTCTCTTAATTTGCTGATCCCTGCGAATTTAGATACTTGTTGATTTATTTCATTAGACCGGATTGATTCCGTTAAATCAATTCCATTTACAATCACCTTTTGACCGCTTTTTTTAGGAATCAACTCAATATCCAACTGTTTGGTTAATTCAACGATTTTACCTTCATGATTTGGAGGGATTTGATTTTCCATCGCCTTTAAGGTTACAGCTCTATACATTGCACCTGTATCGATATAAACATATCCAAATTCATTAGACACTAAGCGTGCAATTGTACTTTTTCCAGCCCCCGCAGGACCATCAATAGCGACATTAATTTTATGGCGCTGCTGGATCAATGGAGTCACCTCCTTTATGTCGAAAACGATTATGTAAATGTATAATCCCATTCTAATTTCAGCAAAAAAGCAGGCAATGCCTGCTCTGATGCTTGAATTGTAACACATATTAAAGATTTTTGCAAAAATCAATTGCTATTATAGTCGTTTTCATTTTGATATTTGATAAGGAATACCTTCTAAATTTTCAACTTTTATAAGGTTAGAACGAACAGAATCAAATTGAGAAAAAAATTGGATAATAATGAGAATCACAAATAAAAATATAAATATTTTTAATAATAATTTTTCCATCATGTTAGAAAAAACTATATAAAGTTCTTCAAATTTTGGATGATTTTTTTGTATCGACATGGTTCACACCTATTTTATATGATAGCCATATTTTACCTCAAAAAAAAATTCTCATTCATTTGAAATCAATTTATTTTTTCCGTAATTCAAATTGTCGATCAAAACAATAACGAATGATCGCTCTTCGATCCTCCTCATCAATTTTATGATAATAAACCATAACTTTTGTTCTCTCAGAATCTATTTTCTTTGTTCTAATTATCTTCCCTTCAAAGGGGATGTGTTGAATAAATTCATTTTTATCCTTTATAAGCAACCAACAGCTTATAGAATTTTGAATCTTAATTTTTTCTTCACAAACGAACGCTAGTCCACCACCACTGATGTCAATTGTTTTAGCAAGAAAACGTAATTGACTAGAAAGTTGTATTGCAATTTCCAATTCAGCAGGAACTCGTAAATAATTTCGATCATCAATATGAATGATTTCATGGAGAGTTGGTTTTTTAAGCATAATTTCCTCAATTACTTCCTTTTTGGTTCCGATTACAAAAGAAGAAAAAGCATATTTTACATCATCCTCAGAATTAAAACGTACAAATAATTCATCTCCACTGTATAAATGTTGATACTCCCCATTTTCATTTGTTGGTATTTCTATAGAAATAGAATCATTCTGAATATCAGAAATTCTAGTTTTATAAAAAGATAAATCATTTTTATCCTGTTCATCAATAGGCTCAATTTCTAAAAATAGGATTTGGCCAATTTTCAATTTCAAGTTTCTCACCTCAAAATAAATCTAAATGGATATATCAAATTATATCAGAAGAGCTCAAATTTTGTAGAAAAAAATAAAGTCCACTAAAACCTTATGGAAATTATGATTTCCAAAATGGATTTAGTGGAACTATTTTGTATTATGAGTATATTCAGTTAACTTCACTTTTGTGGGTACTTTACACTTGTTCGATTTTTTCTTCCATTCCTGTACTTGCATTGATATAAATCCTATAAAGCTGACTGTTGATCTCTCCTAAAAATTCATAACATAAAATTTCTTCATTTATGTCATTTAAGATTAAAGCTTTATCCGTACTTTCAACCTTAAAGTTTTGATTCAAAGTTTTTTTTGCTTCTTCTAAAGTTAGCTTAGCGGGTTCTATACTACGTTCATGATTTGCAAAAATATAGTCTGTAGTCTGTATTCCCACCACTTCACCATTGTCTAAAGCTACTTTAATGGATATTTTCTGAGGGTAAATAATAATATCATCTATTTTAGTTACAAATGCGAAACTTGCAACATTTTCATATTGATCAAAACTCACCGCCTTCATTCCTTTAAAATCCATTTGATCAAGAGCTTCTGATGCTTTTTCTTTTGCTTGATTAACATCAAGCTTTTTTCCCTTCACAGGGCGGGAGTTCATAAACCATACGACGTGACCACCTTTTGCTGTTATATCCATCTCTATATTAGATTTATCATCAGAATTATTAATCTGAATATTATAAGTATGGTATTCAGTCCCTTTTCCGTTTTCAGTCACTTTCATTTGTTCTGATTGTTTCACATTCAATATATTTCCAGCAATTTCTTTAGCTTCTTCAGGAGAGATAGAACTTCCACTCAATTGATTATAATCTCTATTATGAAACATTTGAGTATTGGAAGGTCCCCAATCAATTTCAGAATATTCCGTGACTTTTTTGTCCACTGTTTTAAATCCATCTATGATGCCATTATCTAAAGGCTCTTGTTCAGAAGCAATGGCAACCTCCACGTCCATCCAGCGAAGGTTATTATTCAACACATTGAATTGGATAGATCTTAGTTCATTAGATATTTCACCAGTTCGCTCGTATAATGATTTTAAGTTTTTCATTTCTTTTTCTGATAAGGGGTCGTCAGATAAATCTCTTATTGCTGCTGAGTATGAAAAACTAGCTAAATTAGCCAACAATTCCTCTGTTTTATCAAAAGGCAATAATGTAAGCGGTAATTGATTAATATCACTTTGAGCTTCACTAGTAATTCTCCACACATTTACTAAACATTTTCTGTGGAAATTACGGGATGAAGAATTTATAGCCAAAGTATTCCCTAATTCGTTATGTAATTGATCTAATTCGAATGATAAATTATGAAAAGCACGTTGATATTGATTTTCTGTCTTTATCAAAATTGAGTTTTTTTCCTGATGTTCTTGATACCCCCACAATGAAGCACCTACTAAAGCAATGATAAGAATAGGAAACGCAACTGCACTTAAACGCCTGTACATCATAAAAGCCCCTTTCATTAACAATTTGTAACATAGTTTTTGTTAATGAAAGAGGCTTTATTCACTATAATTGATTTTCATATTGAACTTCAAAATTAGAATCGTTATTACATAAACATTTTTTAAAACCTGTGTCCACTTTTCCTTTAGCTCTTCTGCCTTTAAGAATATATCTTTCACCGCAAGATTGACATCGGATTGTAACTTTCACTCTGTAATTCGACATAGATGAAAATCCTCCTGCAAATGATTATAAGCTTTATCATAACCAAGTTGGTTATACTTCAAACTTTTTATCAGTAGTAATACTAAACCCTGTTGAATTATGATTTGCCTGTTTGACTTTTCTTAACCCTTTAATCCATAAGAAGATCATAAACACAACTAAAATCATTATCCAATTTGTTTGAAAAGCAAGCATAATATAATCAAATAACCCATGCCATGCAACAGGAATAACCAATGCTAAAATTAAATATTTCTTTTGTGAAAGAAATTTGGCTTTACTTATATAAAATCCCATGATTACACCAAATATTGCATGTCCTGAAATTGGGAGTAATCCTCTTAACATCAATGTAAAAAATGAAGCTGAATAGGAAAATGCATAGATTATATTTTCCAGAGTCGCAAATCCTAATGAAATAGATACGCCATAAACTATCCCATCATAGGGTGAATCAAAAACATGATGATTGAATATCGTATAATATAAAATAAACAGTTTCAAAAACTCTTCAATTCCACCTGAAATTATAAATGAAAATAATAAATCATTTTCTCCTAAGCCTAACACTAATCCACGCTGAATAACCATTGTAGGAAATACGAGAAGTACTCCAAATAAAAATAATTTCATAACCGTCAGTATTGGTTCTGAAGAATAATTTTCTTTTAAATAAAAATAAGTTAACAATGTTAAACTTGGAGCAATTGCAATACATAATATAGTTAAGATTTGCATTAAATCCAGCCTCTGTATTTAACGGCTTCTGCCACCTTACGAACTCCCATCATATAAGCAGCTAAGCGCATATTAACACCTCTTGATGAATGTGTTTCATATACTTTGTTTAAAGCTCTTATCATAATATCCTCTAATTTCTCATGAACTTCTTTTTCACTCCAATAATATCCTTGGTTATTTTGTACCCACTCAAAATAAGATACAATGACACCCCCTGCACTTGCGAGAACATCTGGAATTAGCAAAACTCCTTTATCTGTCAATATTTGTGTTGCTTCCAGAGTGGTAGGTCCATTTGCTGCTTCTACCAATATACTTGCTTTAATTTTCTCTGCATTATGGACTGTAATTTGATTTTCTATTGCTGCAGGTACAAGAATATCACAATCCATTTCAAGTAGCTCTTGATTAGAGATCGTTTTTTTAAATAAATTTGTTACTGTACCAAATGAATCTCTTCGATCAATTAGAAATTCAATATCTAGTCCATTGGGATCATATAAACCTCCTAGCACATCAGAAATCCCTACTACCTTAGCTCCAGCTTCATGCAGAAACTTGGCAAGATAACTTCCAGCATTTCCAAAACCTTGAATAATAACTTTCGCATCCTGAATTGCTATATCTTTTTTCCTCAAAGCTTCTTTAATCATTATGGATACACCTTTGGCTGTAGCTGTTTCACGGCCGTGAGAACCTCCTAGCACAAGAGGCTTGCCTGTAATGAATCCTGGTGAATCAAATTCTCTTATTCTACTATATTCATCCAGCATCCATGCCATGATTTGTGAATTTGTCATTACATCAGGTGCGGGAATGTCTTTTGAAGGACCAACAACCTGACTAATCGCACGAACATAACCTCTACTTAATCTTTCCAGTTCTTTGAATGACATTTTACGAGGATCGCAAATAATTCCGCCTTTTCCTCCCCCATAAGGGATGTCTGTTATACCACATTTCAAAGTCATCCAAATAGATAGTGCTTTTACTTCATCTTCAGTTACATCTGGATGAAATCTAACTCCTCCTTTTGTAGGACCAACAGCATCATTGTGCTGCGCTCTAAAACCAGTAAACACATGTACTTTACCATTATCCATCATTACTGGGATTCTCACTTTTAATAATCTTAGAGGTTCTTTTAATAAATCAAACATATCTTCCCCAAAACCTAAATTTGTTAATGCTTCCTTAATGACTGTTTGTGTAGAGTAAAGTATATTATCTGTATCTTTGAGATTCAAAACAATCCACCTTCTTTTACTGGTTTTGTTATAACTCCGCGGCTCCTAGCCAATTTAGAAAAGAGAAATATTCTAATCCATGAAAAAGCACCATACAAAAACCAAAATTAGTTTTGTAGATGCTCTCAATCATATTCTATAGTAACAATTTTAAAAGTGCTCATCAATAACTTTTATTGCATATTCAGGTATAATGACTTTACCATATTCTTCTAAAATAGACTGAGTAAGCGAGGTGGTCTCACCATACTCTGATAATAAAGCGATAAGAGTGTGAAACAAATCGTCATCAAATTTTTCAGAATCTATTTGTAAAATCCATTGATCTTCATAAGAATATAGTATACCTTCCTCTTCAGATAAAAATTTCTTCAATAATTTGGATACGGTTATAACATGCTCAAAGTCTTGGAATGTATACGAGATCAAGTGAGATTCTTCCAAAGTAACTTCCATTTCATATAATAATTCTTCTTCTTCATATTCTGGAAATTCACCTTCTTGATCTAAAGTACCTTTAGTAACTATGACTACCATTCCTTGTGCAGGGTGGGTGATTACCTCAACGGCTAATGGTCCAGATGCTTCGAATCCCAATTCAGAATAGGCTTGCTCCATCATGTCATTAAAAAGCTCACGGACTTTTGGGATCTCCCTCCACATATCTTCTTTTTGAATACCACGTTCAGTTAAGTCTTCAAAAGTTAAAAATATACGAATTTTGTCTGTACTTAAACGTTCCATCTTCATGATTAGGAGCTCCCTTCTATTTAAGTTAATTCCACATATTGCAGCATGAAAGTCTCATTTTATAAAATATGTTAGAACGTATATATCTGTGAAATAAAGCTTGACCAAATTACAATATTTTTTATCATAATCTTACTACTTATGTTAACATTAAAACCAATATATTGCACTAATATAAATGACCTAATAAACAAAAAAAATCATTTTCAAATTTCAAAAATTGAAAATGATTTTTTATAAATATGTATAATTATAACAAAATCTTTTATTGGAGGTTTTCAGTAAAGCTAAAGATTCTTCTTAGTATAAGAGCCCCAAAAAGTAATGATGTAACAGTTACTAGCCTTTTTACTTTTTGGGGTAAAATGTTGCTTTTTTTGAGGAAGAAAGTATGATAAATATTTATACTTTCCTATTGGAAGATTATTTACTGTGTTATAGAACCTTCACTATCCTTTAAGATTTTGTCTGATTCTGCTTTTACCTTTGGATCTTCATTGATTATATCCTGTATTTGTTCTAATCCTTGCTCATTATCAAAACCCTTGATGTTTTCATCCATGTTTTTAGTCATTTGATTAAAAGTCATTTCCTTCATTTTATCTGTAGCTGTATCAAACATATCACCCAAAGAATTTGCCATTTTATCCATGTTTGTCATTAACATTTCTCTATTGTTGCTTTTATTTAAGTAAAGTGCTAATGCAGCTCCGAAAAGTCCACCCATCAAAAACCCTCTCAATTCCATCACTCCTCCTTTTCATTACTTGCTTTTCAAATTTATTTTTTTCAATTTATTGCTTAAACATTCAAGAAATAAAAAGTAATTTATGGATGGCAAAAAATCAATTACATTTTATAATTCACATGGTAAAATAAAGATAAAATGAAATAATACAACAGGAGGATACAAAAAAATGAAATTAAAATTTGCACTCATCTCCCTCATCTCGTTAAGTTTGACATTTACAGCATGTGGGCAAAAACCAATAAAAAATTCAACTGAAGCCCCTCCCGCCAATACCATTCAAATCGAAGATGAAAATGTAACAAGTGGTGAAAATTCTAGTGAAAATCAACCTGATGAAATGGACTCAGAAGAAGTAAATAAAGTCATTGAAGAGGATGAACCGATTAGTGAATTACCAATTGAATTAGACTACTACATGAACGGCATATATGACATTAAACCTAAGAATGAAAACATTAATAAAAACGTAGTACTTTTAACTTTTGATGATGGTCCAAAAGAAGAAGAGATGTTAACTAAGATGTTAGATATTTTAGATAAACACGATGCTAAAGCGATATTTTTTGTAAATGGATTCAGAATAGAGCAAAACCCAGAATTATTGCAGCTCATACATAACAGAGACCAAATCATTGGTAATCATTCTTGGGATCATATTAGTTTAAAAAATGAGACAAGCGAAACTATAAATCAACAAGTAGGGGATGTACAAAACATTGTCGAAGAATTAACAGGGGAGAGACCCTTATTTTTCCGTCCTCCACATGGTCAAGGCGCAGGAAATATTCATTTAACTACAAAAGTAAAAGATGAAGGCATGTTATACATGACTTGGTCCAATGGTTCAGAAGATTGGGTTAAACAATACCAGTATCCTGAGGGGGTCATTCAAAGAGTGATGGAACAATTAAGAGCAGGCAGCAATATTCTTATGCATGAACTACCTTGGACAGTAGAAGCTTTGGATGAATTATTAACTAAAATTGAAGCAGAAGGATATGGATTTGTTGATCCAAGAGCGATCGATGTAAATTATGTGCCTGAATAAAATGACTTAAACTGACAACATAATAACGGTTTTGTTGACCTCAACACTTTCTATTTATGTGGATACTTATCAATTAATGTAGATTTTCATACAAAAATATTGTTAATCGTGAAACATTATGAATAATTTAGTTTAATTTGGCTAAATTTAATAATTGATGAGCTCAAGTTAGTTCATGAATATAACACATCGGAGGACGTTATACATTATGGCACAACAAAACCAACAAAACCAACAACAAGCTGCACAGCAAGCTCAACAAGCTGCTATGCAAGCTCAACAAGCTGCACAGCAAGCATCTCAAATGAATGCTACACCACAACAAATTCAGCAAGCTCAGCAACAAGTTCAACAAGCTCAACAACAGTTACAACAAGCTCAGCAGAATGCAGCTGCCAACGCTCAACACCAACAACAAATTCAGCAAGCTCAGCAGCAGTTACAACAAGCTCAACAGCAAGTTCAACAAGCTCAACAAACTAATCAAGCTCAACAAAACAACATGCAACAAGCTCAACAAACTAATCAAAATCAACAGAACAATATGCAATAACCACTCCAGACAAAAAAGCTCATATTCCTTAATGGAATAGAGCTTTTTTGTTTCTTCACTTTTTGGGGTGATGTTTTTGCTCTGGGCCCCGCAAAAGTAATAGGTGTAGTCTACAAAGCTTCACCTCACTTTTGTGGGTACCACCTACAGGATGATTTCTTTTGCAGAAACAATTTCAGAAGTATCTGTTAATAGTTTCTTCACAGTTTTTGATGGCTGCTTATCTACTGCAAGGATCATCACAGCATCACCACCAACTATTTTTCTTCCAACCTGCATCGTTGCAATGTTAACTTCATTTTCTCCTAATAAAGTACCAATTTTTCCAATTGCACCAGGTTTATCTTTGTGGGAAATGTAAATGAAAATACCATCAGGAGATATATCAACAGGGTATTGATCAATCTGAACAATTCTAGCTCCATATCCATTTAGTAATGTTCCAGCAATTGTTTTTTCTCCATTGTTCGTTTTTAAAGTTAATGTGATGAGGTTAGTGAACCCTTTTGTACTTGAAGATCTTTGACGAACAATTTTAACACCTTTTGCCTCAGCAAGATGCATTGAATTTACTACGTTTACCTCAGAATCTAGATAATGTGCCAACACACCTTTTATAATATTGCGAGATAAAGGAGCAGTATCTACATCTGCTAGTTCACCAGAGAAATTAATATGAATTTCTTCAATAGTATCTTTCGTGATTTGAGTTAAGAAACTACCTAATTTTTCACCTAATTCAAAATAGGGCTGAAGCTTTCTTAGTACACTTGATGGGACATGAGGCATATTTACTGCATTTTTAAATGGTTTATCTGTAAGGATATTAAGTACTTCTTCAGAAACATCAATAGCAACATTTTCTTGCGCTTCTTGCGTAGAAGCTCCTAAATGTGGAGTAACAATAACCTTGTCATGATTCAAAAATGGGTGATCCTTTTGGGGTGGCTCAGCCTCAAACACATCAAACGCTGCTCCAAAAACAATTCCTTGATCAATTGCCTCAACTAAGGCATTCTCATCTATGATTCCACCTCGTGCACAGTTGATAATTCGAACTCCTTTTTTCATTAGTTCAAACTGTGGTCTTGCTATCATATGACGTGTTTCATTCGTTAATGGTGTGTGCACTGTGATAAAGTCTGCTTTTTGTGCAATATCATTCACACTGCCTTTTTCAATCCCAAGTTTCTCTGCACGATCTTCTGTTAGGAATGGATCGAATCCAATGATCGTCATGTTAAAGGCTTTTGCACGTTCGGCTACTTCTGTTCCAATTCTACCCATGCCAATAATGCCTAAAACTTTGTTGTTAAGCTCTACCCCTACAAATGACTTTCGATCCCATTCCCCTGAAATAGTTTTTTTATAACCTTGGGGAATATTTCGAGCTACAGCCATCATCATTGCAAAGGTATGTTCACAAGTGGATATTGTATTACCATCTGGAGCATTAATAACGATAACCCCTCTTTGTGTAGCAGCATCCAAATCAAT
This sequence comes from Chengkuizengella sediminis, assembly GCF_010078385.1. Taxonomy (NCBI): domain Bacteria; kingdom Bacillati; phylum Bacillota; class Bacilli; order Caryophanales; family Paenibacillaceae; genus Chengkuizengella; species Chengkuizengella sediminis. Next base: position 316,071 of record NZ_SIJC01000002.1, on the reverse strand, counting down.
ATTGTCTACACCAACACCTGCTCTACCAATCACCTTTAGTTTAGAAGCGGCTTCCATAATTCTTCTTGTAACCTTAGTTTGACTTCGTACTAATAGTGCATCAAAATCTGATATGATTTTAATAAGTTCTTCTTCGCTTAGTCCTGTTTCTTTAACTACTGTCACATCTCTTGCATCAAAAAGTTTTTGAATTCCTAGATCACTAATTGGATCTGATACTAATACTTTAAACATGTATGGTACTCCTCCTTAGTTTGCTACTTTTTTTATTTATCTAAACGTGTAATTAATTGATTTAATTACACAGTAAAGTTATACAGAATTAAAGTCATTGCAAATACAAAAAAACCCTTCAATCCTCATACTTCGTGTATGATAGGGACGAGAGTTTATTTTCGTGGTACCACCCTATTTCATTACTTATTTACATAAGTAATCTTTATGGTCATTGACCTTATAGTTAACGGTGTTTTTGCCGATTATACTTACTTTAACAGTTTCAGTATAATAACTCAGGAGTGCTCCACATAGTTTCATCGTCGTTTTGCACCAACCAACGACTCTCTTAAGATGTAGCTATGTTTAATTCCTTCATTGTATTTATGATATGAAATTAATAAATGTATCAATTAAGATCCAGACATTCAACTAATTAATCATTTAGCTTTACTATCTTTTATTTTATAGCAACTACTTATACAATTGCAATGTTTTTTTCTTGAATAAATATTGAATTTTGGTTATTCTTCATAATGTAAATCTATTTAATACTAGGATTTAAAATTAATATCTAGGTTAGGGAAGTGAATAAATATGAATTCATATGAAATTTCAGCTGACGATTTTAATCAGCATTTAAAAAATAAATCTCTAGATGGTATAATCATTGATGTTAGAGAAAAGTGTGAATGGGACTACTATCATTTGGAAAATAGTTTACTTTATCCAATGAATACGATCCCCGAACAATGTTCTGAGCTCCCAAAAGACAAAACGTTATATGTTCTTTGTGCTCATGGTATTAGAAGTCAACATGTTTGCCAATATCTGATTCAAAATGGATTTGATAATGTAAAAAATGTCAATGGTGGGATTTCTGCCGTTTCTTTGTTACAAGGATTTCAATATGATTAATAATTAATGATAATAAATGAGAAAAACCTATACTAAAAGGCGGGATGGGATGAAAAAAAAATTAAAAATAAAACTGCAGTTTAAAAACGTTAACGTTGCTAAAATGAGCGATAAGTTATTGTTATATAATTTATATTTCACTCAATTACTTACACTTTTTATCGGTCTCATCATTATTTTTTTCCAAGGAAGAAGTGTTATAGAAATCTTACGACTTCCTGAATCCTATGCTCAAGCTTTAGGTTGGGGAATTGGATTTGCTATTGCAGTTCTTGTTTTTGATTTACTTATATCTAGGTGGGTCCCAGAAGAAATTTCAGATGACGGTGGCATTAATGAACGGATATTTAAAAATCGCCCTTTGTGGCACATATTCTTAATATCACTGATTGTAGCTATTTGTGAAGAGCTTTTATTTAGAGGAGCAATCCAACATGTATTTGGACCATACTGGACAAGTATATTATTTGCTGCTATTCACATTCGTTATTTACAGCATTGGTTAATGACGGGTCTTGTTTTTAGTATTAGTTACGGATTAGGTTGGATTTATATCCAAACTGAAACGCTTTGGGTACCTATTATTGCTCACTTTCTGATCGATTTTATTATGGGGACAATCATTAAGTATAAAAAGTAATCATTCAGAAAGAATATAATTCACATTATTAAATAACGGGGAAAAAAACCATCTTTTCCCCTTTATTTTTTGTTCAAAAAAATTCAGGATAAAACCTTATTTTTATATTTAATTTAACATGGATGTGTTAACATAGAGGAACTAATAAGCTGAAATCGCACCATCTGTACGTGATTCTGTCCCTCCTGAAAGAACTCCCGTTTGTAAGTCCCGACAAATAATTTGACCACGTCCAAATCCTCCCTGATCTAGAGCTATCTCTATCTCGTGTCCTCTGGAAGCTAATTGTTTTGCGATATGATGCGGAAAGTTATGTTCTACTTTAATTTTTTTTCCTTCCATCCACCTCCATCTAGGTGCATCTAGAGCCGATTGTGGATTCAAATGAAAGTCAATCATATTCATTACAACCTGTAAATGACCCTGAGGTTGCATATATGCACCCATAATACCAAAAGGACCTATCGCGTCATTACCTTTTGTAATAAATCCTGGAATAATTGTATGATAAGTTTTTTTACCTGGTTGCAAACTGTTATCATGACTTGGGTCCAGTGAAAAATCAGAACCTCGATTTTGTAGTGCTATCCCAGTACCAGGAACCACCAACCCTGAACCAAATCCACTATAGTTACTTTGGATAAAAGAAACCATATTTCCTTGATCATCTGCGGTTGCAAGATACACTGTACCACCCTTAACAGGTGATCCCGCATCAGGAATCAATGCTTGATTACATATTAATTTTGCTTGCTGATTACCATATTCTTCTGATAATAATTGTTTTACTGTAGTCGTCATATGATTAGGATCTGTTATGTATTTTTTTCCGTCAGTAAAAGCCAACTTCATTGCTTCAATTTGCTTATGATAGGTATCAACACTTTCCTTTTCTGTAAACGAAAAATCTTTTAAAATATTCAGTGCCATAAGGGTAACAATTCCTTGCCCATTTGGAGGCATCTCCCACACATCATATCCACGGTAATTTAATGAGATAGGTTTTACCCATTCTGATTGATATTCTCCTAAATCCTCCTCAGTAAGAAAACCTCCATATAACTTTGAAAATGATATTATTTTTTGTGCCAATTCACCCCGATAAAAACTTTCACCATTTGTTTCTGCAATGGATTTGAGTGTTTTTGCATGCTCTATAGATCCCCACATTTCGCCTATTTTTGGTGCCCTTCCTTTTGGTGCAAACGTATCAAACCAAGGTTTAAATTCAGGTCCAATGAGATGTTTTTTATATCTATTATATGCCATATCCCAATATTTCCCTAATATAGGCGAAATAGGATACCCATTCTCTGCATAATGAATGGCTGGCTCTAATACTTCTTTTAGTGAAAGCTTACCAAACTGATTTGACAGCTTTGACCATGCACAAGGTGCTCCTGGAACTGTTACTGGTATCCACCCATAATCAGGTATTGTATTATACCCCATTTCTTTTAGAGCATTGATTGATATCTTCTTTGGTGCAGGACCAGTTGCGTTAAGACCATGTAATTCGCCTTTATTCCATACTAAAGCAAATGCATCTCCACCAATACCATTTGATGTTGGTTCAACAACAGTTAAACAAGCTGCAGTAGCAATTGCTGCATCAATGGCGTTACCACCCTTTTTTAAAATATCTAAACCAGCTTGTGCAGCAATTGGTTGTGATGTTGCAACCATCCCTCTCTTTGCAAACACTGTCATTCTCTGTGATGGATAAGGATGATGTAAATAATCTATTCTCATCGGTCAACAGCCTTTCTGAAAATATAATTGTAATAAAAAAGCTTTACCTTTAAGTTATGTTTAAAAGTAAAGCTCTTAGTTATATTTATAAAATGCTACTCACTTAATCTATGACATGGTATTACAAATGAAAAAGTTGTCCCTTTCCCAACTATACTCTTAGCTTCTATCGTACCTTCATGAGATTGAACAATATTCTTAACAATGGATAAACCTAATCCAGTACCACCTGTAGAATTACGTGTCCTTGCTTTGTCTGCTTTATAAAATCTTTCAAATATATAAGGTAGATCCTCAGTAGGAATCCCCTCTCCTTGATCTTCTATTTCAACTCGTATACCATCTTGATTCACTGTATAATGAGCACGAATGAATATAAATGCTCCTTTAGGCGTGTGTCGCAAGCCATTATCCAATAAATTAGTTAAAACTTGCTCTAATCGGTCTTCATCACCACATTCTATCCATAAACCTTCTTTAGCTATATTCTGCTTTATAGTTACACCATGATGTTCATTTGATAATGTTGAGAATTTACGAATGACTCTTTCAAGTAATGTTGTAATGTTCACCCGATCACAATTCATTTCAATATGTCCTGCTTCCATTTTCGCCAAGTCTAATAAATCTTTAACTAGTCTGCTCATACGTAATGATTCATCCAAAATAATCTGTGCGAGTTCCTTCCTTTCATCAATGGAACCAGCAATATCATCCAGTAACGCTTCACTATACCCCTGCAACATCGATAGTGGAGTTCTCAATTCATGAGATACATTCGCTACAAAATCTTTACGTAATTTTTCTAAACGGTCCTCTTCAGTAACATTACGCAATACAGCAACGGCACCACGAACCATATCTTGAGCATAAAGTGGAGTAATAACCACTGACCAGACATCATTTAGAACATATAACTTGGATGTCAACTCTTCATTGTTGGAAACTACGGTTTGAAATAAAGATTGAAGAGGTTCTGGAATATGCTTTGAAGCAATCATTTCAGAACCCTTTTCCCAAGAAATTGCAGCCCAATGCTGAATCAGTTTCTCACCTTGTGGGTTTGCTAGTAATATAGTACCATGTGCATCAAAAGTGATAACCACATCCGTCATACTACGTAAAATGCTTCCTAATTGTTCTTTTTCGTGGTTTAAGTCTCTAATGGTTTGTTCGAGTTTTTCAGCCATAAGATTAAACCTACTAGCCAACTGTCCAATTTCATCAGAGGAGCGAATCTCAACACGAGTTTTATATTCCCCAACGGTAATGGAATATGCTGCTTTTTTTAATTGTAATAAAGGCTGAGTAATTTTAGTAAATAAGAAAAATGCAAAAAATGTAGTTAGTAAAAATCCAATAATGCCTGTATATACAAATAACCACTTAATTTCCTGCGAATTTTTATCAAAATTCACATCGATATATACTAATAAAAACAACCCTAAAAATGTGATTACAAAAGCAACTAGGAGGATGATCGTAATCCACAGCTTACCAACTACACTCTTCCATATATTCACTTTATTTTGGCACCTCTAGCTTATACCCTACTCCCCAAACAGTATGGATCATGGAAGCTGCTTCAGGTGAGACCTTATTTAACTTTTCTCTAAGTCTTTTAACATGTGTATCAACGGTTCTTAGATCACCAAAAAACTCATAGTTCCATACATCCTTTAGTAATTCTTCTCGAGAATACACCTTATCAGGAGATGCAGCTAAGTAATGTAACAGTTCATATTCTTTAGGTGTTAAGCTAATAATTTGTCCGTTAGCAGTGACACGATGTGCATCATGTTCGATGATTAAATTTGGAAAAACAATGTTATTACTAGAACTATCTTCACTAGTTAGATATGCAGTAGCAGATGAACGTCGTAAGATCGCTTTTACACGGTAGATGACTTCTCTCGGACTAAACGGTTTTACTACATAATCGTCTGTACCTACTTCGAAACCTTGCACTCGATTTGCTTCTTCTCCTTTAGCGGTTAACATGACTACTGGAGTGGCTTTTTGAATCCTAAGTTTCTCGCAAACCTCAATTCCATCCATACCTGGAAGCATCAAATCTAATAGAATTAAATCATAATCCTTTTCAAGAGCCATTTCTAAAGCTGTTTCACCATCTTCTGCTTCGTCTACTACACAACCTTCTTTTTCAAGGTACATACGAAGAAGTCTACGTATTCTTTCCTCATCATCTACAACTAAAATCATACTTTTTTCTGACATCGTATTTTCACTCCTATCTTAGAATAACCTGTGAATATATATAAATAATGTTAATAGATCGGTCATAAGCGACCACGTTTTAAATTGGGTATATATATATTATACTCCTGCGTAGGAGTGTAATCCAGCTATAACTAAATTAACACCTACTAATGTAAACATCACAATTAAAAATCCAATAACGGATAACCATGAGGATTTTTCACCTTGCCAACCGCGTGATAAACGTAAATGTAAATAAACACTATAAAACAACCATACAATTAATGCCCATACTTCCTTTGGATCCCAGCCCCAAAACCTTTCCCATGCGATATGTGCCCAAATCATAGCAAATATCAAAGCTCCTAAAGTAAAAATTGGGAATCCTAGTGCAATGGAACGATAAGTAATTTCATCTAAATCATCTGGATCTATATCACTTAATATGGGTTGTATGCTTGCACCTATCGGTTTTCGTAATATCAATCTTAACCCGTAATAAAGCAATGTTCCTAACAACAATGCCCAAACCACAGTATTTAATTTCCTTCCAGCGTTTACACCTTTCATCCAAAATGGTGCTTCAAATAATGGCTTCTGAATGCCAAAATAAGAATCCATTGACGTTATTTCACTATTATAGGGTTGTATAATTGGAGGCAGTGTATATTCCACATCTTCTGTGATCACTTGCTCTAATTCTAACGCTGTATCTTCAGCAGGTATAATAACTTCCTTAGTAAACTCCGCTTGATAATCCATTCCGTTAAATAGGAAAACTGAACTAATAAATCCTACTACAACAAGTATAACAAAAATGGTGAATTCCACACCTCTTACGGATCGACGATCTTTCTTTGATGTGCCTGAGAAATTCACTGTTCTAATTAAATACATTAACCCAGTAGCGAACCCAACTGCAAAAAAAGCTTCTCCAAGAGCTGCAGTTGTGACATGAATTTTAAGCCAATTATCTTGTAAAGCTGGAATTAAAGGTTCTGCTTCCCAAGGGAAAACCATTGCATAAGCTTGTACAATAAATGCAACAGGAAGTGCAAATACTCCTATACCAGCTGAACGATATATTAAATAAATGACTATAAAACCTACAATAATCATCATTGACAAAAGAGTCATAAACTCGAACATGTTTGAATTTGGTATATGTCCAGAATAAATCCATCTTGTAATAAAATATAAGATTTGAGATGCAAATCCTATTACTGTAATACTAAAAGCGATTTTACTCCAACGGGTCAAATGATCTTTGGGATTTCGATTACTCCATTTTTTCCCTGTTATTGCAATTACAAAAGAAAAAAATGCAACAATATAAATAAAAAATGCAACAATTAAACCCGTATTACTAATTTGTTCTAAACTCAACTGCTTTTCACCTCATTTTCTAGTGATTTGGGCTCTACTTCTATGCCGGTTTTATGCAAAGCTTGAGCCACTTCTTTTCTTATACCAAACCAATTTTTATTCGAATGGGCACCTAACAGTAATTGATTTTTATCGAATTTGAGCCAGATTCTACGATGATTCCAATAAAACCCTAGGATCAACCCGATCATTGAGATTGTAAGACCAACCCAAATCATCGGTAATATCGTATCCTTTCTTGCACTTAAAAAACTAGTATATAATGAAAAGTCTACATCTTGCATGGATCCCACATCAATTACTAATGAGCTGCCAGATGCTATATTAACTTGATCCTCTTGATAGGTTGCTTTATGTTGCGGGATAGGAAAATACATATTAATTTCCCCTTCTTCTGGCAATCCTGGTCCATTAATCGAAAAAATAAATGCAGGCGTATTAGGTTTAGAAGATTTCGTGCCTGCTTCACCATTAATAAACGTAAAATCAGGATAATACCCTATGAGTTCAAGATGATAATCTCCCACTTCATATTCTGATTTGGGGTTGTCCATTTCTAGAATAAATTGACCGTACTCCTCATTTGTTTCTCTATTTTTCAATGTAGCATTTACTGAGTTCAATATAGGTGTTTCTTCATAACCCATTTGATAAATTAGTAATCCTTCATAATCTAAAGGTTCGTTCACTTGAATGGAATGTCTTTTCACTTCTTCCAATACAGGTTCTTCTATGGGATCATTACATGATTCAACACACTCATAAAGAACCGCTTCAGTTGCAAACAATTTAGGAATGATCTTCCCTTTTTCAACTGTCTTTTCAGATAACTCATCATCAGTATAATACTCAACCGTAAACTGTTCATTTTCAACATAATAATTTGTTCCCGGAATTTGTTCAATATCTCCATCCAATATGGATACATATTCTTCCATATACCATGGTGAGACTATTAAACGCAATAAAACTGCTAATAAGAATATAATTAATCCGATATGATTAATATAAGGTCCCCATCGACTAAATCTATTTTTTTCTGCTAATAGTGAACTTCCGTCTGTTGTGACACGATAAAATTTTTTCTTTAAAATGGCTGAAAACTCAGTCACCCAGCGCTCAGCATCTTTTTCATTTTCTATTCCTTTAATATCTCCAGTATAGACCACTTTCTGTCTTCTTATAAAATGATCATGTTTTCGAATTTTTTGTTTATTCAAAGCTCTATATAAAGGTAATACTCGATCTAAACTACAAATAACTAATGATGTCCCAATCATAATTAAAAGCAGTTTAAACCACCAAGAATCATAAGTATGTGAAAGACCTAACATATAATAGATTGAACCCATCGTCCCATACGTCTCTGGGTAGTATGTAGAGGGATCTATATTAATAAAGGTGCTTTCTTGCGGGTAAATCGTTCCTAACGAAGCTCCGCAAAGCGTGAAAAATATTAAATATATCGCTACTTTAACAGAAGAAAAAAAGCTCCAAACACGATCGATGAATGTTTTGCTGTTACGCTCAGAACGGCGAACAACCCCATCATAACGCATTTCCAACGGTTCCATGCTCTGATCTTCTATTAACGGTTTTCCACAAGATTCACAAAGTACTGTATTCACTGGATTTTGATGCCCACACTCACACTTTGTATTTTGAATCATTGTTTTACTCCTTTTCTGCTATTAACTTGTTCACAATCTGTATTAAGTAGGATTCACTCATTTCACCAATCCTCTTTTCAAGAATAATTCCGTTAGCATCCACAAAAAAAGTAGTTGGATAAGATCTAACAGCATATTGATCAGATACAACATTCTCATCTAAGAGAATTGGAAAAGTGACCCCAACTTGATTAACAAAACTTTGAACAGTAATTTCTGGTTCATCCAAATTAATACCAAGAACAACTAAGTTCTTCGTTTGATATTTGTTGTATATGTCTTCAATAGCTGGCATTTCCCTTACACAAGGTTCACAAAAGCTACCCCAGAAATTCACAACCACTGGTTTTCCTTCAAAGTCAGAGAGTTGATATACTTGTCCATCTAAACCTTTCAAAGTAAAATCGGGTGCAAAATCACCCACTTCTGGAACTTCATCTGATGAAAGAACACCACTAAACAGCGTAACACCAGCAATAACTACAAATAAAATTAGAATGATATACTGAACCCATTTTTTATTCTTTTTCATCATATCACCTTGCTTTCTTACTCTAATAAAGTATTAAACTGCATTACTTTATTTTACAGTACTGATACTACTCCATTATATCGAAACATTTTTCAACTTTTAGTCTTTATTTTGAATTTTATGTGTCTTCAATGCTAAATCTTTTAATTCTTTTACTTCATTTGTTTGAAGATACCTAAACTTACCTCGCGAAACTCCATGAAGACTTAAAAATCCGAATTGAACCCTTCTCAATTTTTTCACTTGGATCGAAAGAGCCTCGAACATTCTACGAACTTGTCTGTTTTTTCCTTCATGGATCGTGATAGAGATAATTGATTCGTTTTTGTCTGGATTGACATCGTGATATTCCACTTCAGCTGGAGCCGTCTTACCATCGTCCAGTTCAATACCTTCCTTCAGACGATCCAACTGAGAACCGTGTGGAACACCCTTCACTGTAACAAAATATGTTTTCTCAATATGATGTTTTGGGTGAGTCATTAGGTTAGAGAACTCCCCATCATTCGTAAGCAATAATAAACCTTCTGTATCATAATCCAAACGACCTACAGGATATACACGTTGTTTTACTTTTTTTAAATAATCTGTTACAACCTGTCTGCCCTCCGGATCCTTTACACTGCTAATAACTCCTTTAGGTTTATGAAATAACACATAGACTTTGCTCTCACTTTTAATTGGACGACCATCCACTTTAATTATATCTTCTTCAGGGTCTACCTTTACCCCTAAAGTAATTACTATCTTCTCATTTACTTCCACTCTTCCAGCTAATATAATTTCTTCTGATTTTCTTCTGGAAGCAATCCCTGCATTAGCAAGTACCTTTTGCAGTCTTTCCATGATATATCACCTCAAGGGTTAATGATATACATTATCGGAAGAAATCACAAGGTCATACCATGGAAAGTCTCCTCCTGGACACTCTAGTGTATGCCCATATACATCATGGGTAGAAAAACCATGTAAAGCAGATAAACGCAAAATGAGTTTTTTAATTATAAAAAGCTGTTCTTTCATGACAATTGGCATTTCCTTCACTTCTGTAAAATTTCCTTCAATACATATATGAATAAATTCTGTATCGAACGCATCTGGTGCTGGAATAATGTTTAAATCCTTAGTGATGTAATAATCATATCCTTTACCATTGATGGATGGACAGATCGAATGGTGTATAACGATACCTAGATAAACCATAACTCACCTCAAATCAATTCATGTGAATTACATTATATGAGAGTTATAGATTGTGGGTGAGAAAAAGCTTCCTCCAAATTGGAGGAAGCTTTAGAAGTGATCAACCCGTTGATAACGTTGATTATTATCCAAACACTAACATACAAATGATAATGGTTGCTGCAAAACCGACCATATCTGAAATCAAACCCACTTTAAGAGCATATCTGGTTTTACGAATCCCTACTGCACCAAAGTATACTGTCAGCACATAAAGTGTAGTATCCGTAGAGCCTTGAACGGTGGAAGCGATCCGCCCGATCATTGAATCTGGTCCATACTCTTGAATGAGATCAGTTGTAAATGCAAGTGAACCAGCCCCTGTAATGGGCCTTAATATTGCTAAAGGAAACACCTCGCTTGGAACACCTATAAAATTTAATACAGGCTGAAGAAATCCCAACATGTAATCCATCGCTCCAGATGCACGAAAAACACTAATGGCTACCATCATTCCCACTAGATGAGGAATAATTTTTATAGCCGTATCAAAACCATCTTTCGCCCCGTCTATAAAGGATTCGTAAACAGGAACCTTTTTAAAAAAAGCATATATTGAGATAAAAACGATGATCACCGGAATAGCCCAAAGAGATATAGCAGTTATTAATCCATACATTCAATCACCTTCTACATTGTAGATAAACTATATTGTAAATTTTCATTCATTCCGTAAAGCTTTTCTCTGATACCATTTATCTACCACAATCGCGGCTGTTGTAGAAATCGCTGTAGCCATCAATGTTGTTCCTACGATTTCAAATGGGTCCATTGATTGATTTGCCATACGAATTGCAATAATAGTGGTTGGGATAATCGTTATGCTAGAAGTATTTAATGCTAATAATGTGCACATAGCTGGACTAGCAGTCTCTTTATTTACATTTAACTTTTGCAACTCTTCCATTGCTTTAATTCCCATAGGTGTAGCAGCATTATTTAATCCAAGCATATTCGCACTCATATTAGACATAATGTATCCAATTGAAGGATGATCCTTTGGAATGGTAGGAAATAAAAATCGAACTATAGGACGAAGTAATATGGAGAGTTTCTTTAATAATCCTGCATCTTCAGCAATTCTCATTAACCCAAGCCAAAGAACCAATACGCTAATTAAACTGAAACAAATCGTCACACCCGTTTTTGCCCCATCAAATACCGCTTCAGAAAAAACAGCAATATTTCCATGGGCTGCTGCAACAATAAAACCTATTAAGATAAAAAATAACCAAATCAAGTTTACCATGTGAATAAATCCTTCACTAAATTTTTTAAAGTCGTCATATAGGATGAAATTTGAAACTTCATATCGTCATTAGAGGACAGTTGAGAAATTGTGCTTAAAGTATCATTTACTTGTACATCATTTACAGGTATTGATCCAATCCATATGTCATTTAACATAAATTCCAATTTACCTCTCTCACCAAGTCTGTAATCTACAGATTCTGGATTGATGAGTTTTAATTTTTGATTCACTTTAGAACGTTCTTCTTCTGTAAGCGGGTACTTAAAAGATCTACTCGCTATGTAGGGCTGTCCTTGTACTGACTCCCCTTCTTCTATAATGTAATGATGTGGATAAGTTTCAAATCCAAAATCAAGTAAACGACTATGATCTGCCCAATCTTGAGGAGCATTTAAAGTAACAACGACTAGTTGCTGCCCATTTCTTGTGGCTGACGAAACCAAACAGCGACCTGCATTTTTTGTATAACCCGTTTTAACTCCATCTGCCCCTTCATAAAGAGCAAGCATCTTATTTTTGTTGTACCAAGTATAGTCCCATTTTTCATGAGGGTTAGGTACTTTTTTCACCTTAGTTCTCACAATTTCCTGAAACATTGAATTTTTTAATGCATAAGCCGTTAATTTTGCAATATCATTTGCTGAAGAATAATGTCCTTCTTCATTTAACCCATGCGGATTCACAAAGTTAGTATTATCCATCCCAATTTCTTTTGCTTTTTTGTTCATTAAAAAGGAAAAACCTTCAATTGATCCACCAACATGCTCTGCAATTGCTGTTGCAGCATCGTTTCCAGACCTAAGCATCAAGCCATAAATCATGTTTTCCAAATTCATTTTTTCATCCAAATGTAAATAAATGGAGGACCCTTCTTTTCTGTAGGCGTTTTTACCTACAGTCACCTCACTAGACAGTTCCCCATCTTCAATTGCCACTATCGCTGTCATAATTTTAGTAATGCTGGCAATAAGCATTTGTTCGTCCCCTTGTTTGCTATCTATAATTCTCCCAGATTCTACATCAATTAATGCAAACGATTCAGCAGAGGTTGGGACTCCAGATTCAGCTTTACTTGCAATTGAAAAGACTGGAAAAGTCAATGTAAGTATTAATATCAATCTGAAAAATGCATTTATCCCTTTCATAACTGCCTCCATTTCTCTATCCGTTGGTTGTACTATTATTTGTACATGTATATGCTTGTTCTACAGGGTTATGTTTTCAAATTTATGGTAAAATAAGTTTATTGAGAGGAGTGATAAAGTTGAATAATAAGATGTCCATATTAATAACTATGTTCGTCTTTGTATTATTAGGGGCAATTTCCATTTGGTTCTGGGGAGATATGAATCAAAAAAATAATATCACTAATCAAGAAAATCAAGTGGAATCAAACAATAATGATCTCCTTTTAAGCTGGGATGAAATCAACCAATGGAAGAGTGCAAACAATACTTTTACAGCTCATTCCGAAGAACCATATATCATATACAAAAATAAACAAACAGAAAATGGGGTACTTTTTGTCCAGAACGGTGAACTGAAGTTTGTTTTTGAAACGAATGAAGAAATGATGATGGAGAGTTTGCTTTCTTTTGATGAAGTGACAGATCAAATGCGTTTTTGGATACATAATCAAACCGTTTTAATGGGTGGGGAACTGAAAGGACGATATAGTGATGGAGAACCTAAACCTGCATGGTATGGAATTTCATTCTCAGATGAAGATGGAGAGTCCACAGTTCCCAAAGTATATAATATATCTGAATTAAATTATTTAGCTGATCAAGTGCTTACTATGACTTATGTAGATGAACCTAATCTCTTTTTCATGGCAGTTGATGGAAATTATAGTTTTAGAGAAATCATTTATCAACCAGGCTCTTATAAATTTGAATACGTAAGTGAAGAGTTTAACTATATAAGGGAAGAACACTATAATGATATGATAGAGCAATATGATAACAGGAAACCACAAGCTCAAAAGCTACCAGTAGATTTTAAAAAGGTAAATAAATATCATTTCACAGAAAATAATACTAAATTGTTCACATTTGAAGATGAGAGAGGAACCATAGTTTTTTATAAAGAGAATAACAGTAAACCGTATATAGAAAGATATGTTGATTTTCAAATAGAGGATTTTAAAATGATTTTTGATGAAGGTAATAAAGGTTATCCACTTGGACAATTTATTGATCCTAATGGTAAAGAGCTATTAATTCTTCCTACTGAACATAGAAGCAGGTTACACTCTAATTCACTTCTCTGGAATAGTAATGATTGGAAATTAATTAGACCACACTATAACACCTTTAGTTTTTACAAAATAGATGATAATGAGTTGCAGATCATTCGCTATAAATACAATTGGGATGATACTTTTACAGATGAAACCAATTCGTATTTGATTCAAGATGCTAAATTCATTAAAGAGATGAAATCATTTTTAGAATTTGAAGTTGAAGGGGAAACAAAGTACCTATCTTTAAATGATCTTACAAAATCTGCTTTACCTATGGATGAACAGATTGATAAAAATCATTCGTTGTGGATTCATGACTTAAATATACAAATGGATATGGAACCTGAAATTGAAAAAATCAAAACGGAAGAGATTGTAGTGAATCTTCCTAAAAAGATTTTTGAATTAAAAGGAGAAGGAGAAATTCCTGAAGAATTGAGTGAGGCAGAACAATTTGAATGTCTTTCTGGTTGCGGAGACTTATCGATTGAATTAATCACAAAAAAGATATCAAATCAGTGGTATGTAATTGGTGAGAAAAAGCTTTATAAACTACAGGGGGAAAAGATAGAAGAAATAGTTGAACTACCAATTTCAAATTCTTTCTTTGTTCTTTTTCAGGCTGCTGCTTTCATATCCACTGCAAAAGATTTTACAAGAATCGGTGATTACTGGATTATTGCCGATACATTCGGAAATAGGGTAATAAAATTGAATGAAAATTTTAATATCGTGTCCCAGTATGAGTTGAATTTTCCAGAAAAGATAAGTGTAAATGATGATGGATCTATGCATATTGAAAGTATAGAGGGATCCACTCTTTTAGATAATCATTTAAATTTTATAAGTCGAAATTTAAAAAAATTTCAAACTTTTGAAGAAGTTCCATTTGTTAAGAGGAACATTGAAACTAATCGTTACTATCATGATCTTGATAACGATATGATTTGGATTGTAGAGAATGGTTTATATCAGTATAAACCAGGCACTGAGCAATACAGAAAATTTTATATCGGTCATAAATACGCTCATCATGCTAAAACAAGGATACTTCCCTACAATAATCAAGTTATTATATTATTTGATAACCGTGCTGTATTGTTTGATAAAAACGGAAATTGGAGTAAAACGATTTCCTTTCCGAGAGATAATAAAAATTATGAACCAGTATATGGAGAAAGTTCCTATCATTTTGACGAAGAAGAAGGAATCATTTATTTTCTACAAGGTTATAAAGTTTTACAAATCAACTTAGAAACGAATGAAGTAAAAACGATATTCCATCAAAATTACAATAATCTAGGATATTTGTTATATGAAAGTAACAAGTTATATTTTTCAGTTCATTCTAGTCCCAGTGAAAATGAGCTTATTGTATACAATTTAGATGAAGGTGATTTTAAACGAGTTAAAATAGACCCTAAAATTTATTCAAATCAAATTATAAATGAATCAGAACCAAAGTTAATATTTGCTGATCAATTTAATAAATCATGGAAAAGTATTTTATTAGAGGATTTAAAATGAGCTTAAAAATAATTTCAAAACCATTTAATTCAATTTGAAAAGGTGTTTATAGTGACAGAACCTCCAAAATCACTAATTAAGTGAATTAGGAGGTTCTTTTTGACCAATATCACGAATATTAGAAAGAAGGATTTCTCATTCTTTTCTATACTTTTACATCATTGGTCCTTTTTCATGTGAATGATCGTTAATTTCTTCTTTATTATCATCTTTTTTAAACAATGATTGAATTTTATCCATAACATGAGGGGTTGAATCAATAATTCTTTCAAGTAAATGGGTTTGATTATCCAAAGAAACGAGTTGTACCCCTGCTTTGTCAACAACTAAAAAAGCAATTGGAACAATGGAGACTCCACCTCCGGACCCACCACCAAAAGGCATTTTTGAATTTGATTCGGATTCATCAGAATTTGCATCTCCTTGTATAACAAATTCACTTCCCCCTGCTGCAAATCCAAATCCTACTCT